>NZ_JXMW01000010.1 GCF_002072215.1 Methanobrevibacter arboriphilus JCM 13429 = DSM 1125 | reverse complement strand
AGGAAGATAATACAATAGCTGATAGTGAATTAGAAATCACTATTGATGGTAAAAAACATTTAGTGAAAACCAATTACAATGGTTACTGGTATTTAACTTATAAACCCAAAAGCATTGGAAAAATTACAGTTGTACTTAATTTCAATGGTGATGCTAAATATTTAGGTTTCACTAACAGCACTAGTTTTGATGTTAAAAAAGGTGAAAGCTTTGTTAATGTTACTGTTAATGAAAATAAGGATGGTTCTGTTGATTTGATTGTTAAAGTAGTTGATGAAGATGGTGATACCATACCAGATTATAAAGTTGACGTTGAATTAGATGGTAAATACATAGGATCTGTGATAACAGACTCTGATGGAGTTGGAATATTCCATATACCCAATTCTAAACTTAAAACTGGTAAACATAAGATTACAGCTTTATCAGATAATGAAAATTACTTTAGTAATCTAACATTTGCTGAATTTGAAACCAAAAACAACAATAACACCAACAACACTAATAATACTAATGGCAATGACAATAAAACAACTGATAATCCAGTAGCAATAGCTACTATGAAAAAAACAGGAATACCAATAATAGCTATTATACTAGTATTGATAAGTATATTTGGAATCAGCTTAAGAAGAAAACAATAATTAAACATTTTTTTTTAGGAGGGCTTATTTATTTTTTTCCTCCATATTTATATTTTATTATTTATATTTTAATTTTTATTATTATTTTTTATATTATTTTTGACTTTGTAGAAATCCTTTTTTTTTTAGCTTATTTGTGCTGATCTTTTTTAAACAGATTTTAGCATTAATTATAAGTATAAATAATGAAATTTATATGTTTATTTTCATTTAAGTCAGTGATGCATTGATTTTTAAATTTTTTAATATAATTTTTCAGGCTTTTCAAAGTTAAAATCCGAAAAGATTTAATTGTCTTGAAATTAAATCATTAAACTGAGAGTATGTATTTTTGCGTTTTATAATAATATATATTCTCATTATTAATATTTATATCTTTTTAATCCTTAAATTTCAAAATAACTAAATATAAACCAAAATATAAAAATTTAAAGAAAAAAAAGGATAGTTTATTTGAAAATTAAAGAATAAATTTTTCAAAAAAAAAATGAAACTTCAAATATAAAAAATTAGGATTTCTACAAAGCCTTATTATATAGAAATTTTTTTATAGTTTAAAAAATAATAAATAAAAGAACAAAAATCAAATATTCTTAATAATTATAAAAATTTTTATTTTTGTGAAATTAAGAAATCTTTGATTTTTTAATAATAATTAAAAATATTTAATAATATTCATATTCATAAGTGTAATAATACATATGTTAGATATAATAACCTATATAGGTGTAATACTATGTTTAAATATTTAATACTATTAGTTGTTATAATAGTTGTTTTAATTGTAGGAATTTTTGCTGCAAGCACTTTAATGTCTTATTTAAATCCTGCTCAAGAAACAATAGATTCAATCAACCAAACTAAAAACAATTTAACTTCATTATTAGATGAAAAGTCAAATCTAACCGAAGAATTAAAAAAATATGAACCTGGAAGTGCTGAATACACTAATATTCAAAATCAAATCAATTCCATTGATAAACAATTAGCTGAACTAAATAAAACAGCTGAAAACATCAAAACTGAGGTTGAAAATATAACAAATAATTCAAAGGATTTGATAGGGATTTTAAATAATTAGATAATTATTTTTATTCTATCAACTCTCTATAAATCAAATCTATTTTTTTTCCAATTGAATCCCAATTATAATTCTCTTTTATTTCTTTTAATCCATTTTTTCCAAATTTTTCCATTAACTTTTCATCAGCCAGTAATTTTTGGATTTTATCTGCAAGATCATTCTTATCATATTCCGCTGATAAACCAGCATTATTATCTACCCATGTGTGAATATGATTATTTTTAGTTAAAATTAATGGTTTCCCACAAGCCATAGCTTCTAAGCCACTTGTTGTAAATGATTCATACTGTGATGGCATAATAAATATATCACAGTCAACAATAGCCTCTATTTTATACTTATTAAATAAAGGGCCCGTTATAATTACATTTTCTTCTAGATCAAGATCAGTTATTACTTTTTTCAATTCAGCTAAAAAACCATTATCTGGACCAACAATAGCTAATTTTAGATTTTCAACACTTTTTTTCATATATTTTCTATTTAAAACATCAAGTGAGTTTACAAGTAGGTCTAATCCTTTTATTTTATGAATCCTACCAATAAATAAAAGTAACTTGTCATTTTCACCAATATTGTATTTTTCTCTAAAATTATCTTTTGGTGGTAATTTACTATATTCTTCAATATCAATACCTAATGGGATGATTTCTATTCTTTCTTCTTTTACTCCCATTTTTAAATATTGTTCCTTTTCAACATTGGTTAATGCAAAAACTTTAGAAGCATTTTTAAGAATTTTAAATCCCCATAATTTGTCAAAAATTTCTTTAAGCTTCTCTTTTTGGAAAAAAGGAAGTACTGATCCATGAGCTTGAATTACATAGGGTATATTATTTTTAGAAGCATAATAACTAGCTGCAATAGCTAAAGAATGTCTATGTTCATGTATATGGATGATATCATATTTTTTTATCTCTTTTCTTATTTTTAAAGGTAAAGAGTATGGAGTATCGATTAAAAACTTTGCTTTAAGTGAATTTGATAAATTTTTGAAATAATAAACTTTAACTCCTTTAACATCAACATTATATCTCTTATCAAGCTTCATACGTTCACTACAGCTATCAGTTGTAAAAACAGAAACATCATTTCCTTCTTCTGCTTGTTTTTTACTAAGTTTATAAACTGCATTAACTACTCCTCCAGCTTCTAAACAAGGATAATATGTTGGTACTATGTGTAAAATTTTCATTGTTTACCTATTATTTTTTACTATAACTTTTTTTTATTTTTTTTATCATAATCTATTATTTTTTGATTATAGTTATCTATTCCTTTTATAAAGATTAATATTATTGTATTTTTTGATTATAGTATAATTTTCAATTGTATAATTTTCTTTAGATATATTTCTAGAAATATAATAAGTCACGTTATTTTTCTCTAGTTTTGGGATATCCTTCTCATATGCTGCCCCTACATTCATCATCAAATACCATGTGTAATATCTTGTATTATAAGTCCAAATAACCTTGTTATCATAATTAGGGTCATAATTTTTAAGCCAATCTGAAATTATTATTGGGCCGTCAATATCTTTGTTTTTAGAAGGTATTATTCCAACACTAGAAAAAGCAGAAATAATAAAAACTAATATAAGTATAATAGCTATTAAACTTTGAACTAAATTTTTATCAATGTTATCATAATTATTATTAATACTATTGCTATTTTTATTACTATTATTATTAATATTACTATTATTAATATTAGTATTATTATTAATATTATTTTCAATATAGTTATTATTTTCAGAATTATTATTAATATTATTAATATTATTTTCCATACTGTTATTATTTTCAGAATTATTATCCTTATTATCTTTATTATCTTTATTATTTTTACTATTTTTAATAGAAAAAGCTTTTTGAAGTTGTTTTTTATTTTTATAGCTTTTTAAAAATTCAATAAACTTTGAACTTAAAAAATCAAGACAATATGCTCCAAAATATGCAATGACAGGCATCACTGTTATAAAATATCTGTCTACTTTAACATCACTAAAACTAAAAAATATTAGATATATAAAAAACCAAGATATCATTAATAAGTTGAAATTTAGACCTTTAATTGGCTTAATAAAATTATTTGAATCATTATAATTTTTTGAATTTGGATAATTTGGATAATTTAGATTATTTGGATTATTTGGATTATTAGAACTTGATATATAATTTAATATATTAAATATTAACAAAATATTAATCAAGAATAAAATTTCACTTATAATTGAAGAAACCTGTTTATATGTAAAAATTATTGTACTGGTAATAATAATAACTAATAAAACTTTCAAATAAATGGTTTTTTTAGGATATTTTTTGATTTCATTTTCATAATTATTTTTATTCTCATAATCCTTTCTATTTTTAGTATTGTTTTTATTTCTGTGATTTCTAATGCTTCTAAATATTAATTCTAGAATATATAGTAAAGCCCCTCCTGATATTAAAGCCAGTATGAAATAGGAGAGTATTCCTGGATTTTTAAGAACAGGGATTAAATCATGAAATTCTACACTACTTGATGATATAAAATTTCCTAAATTCTCTATATAAAAATAAGCATCAGGCTTAAAACCAGGATCAATAGAAGAACCTTTATCTCCAGAAACAACATTTTGTGTTTGGGTTATAAAGGTTAAATCTGTGCCTTTATTAGCTAAAAATACTAAAAACAAAGAAAATATAACTAATGATATTAAGATTCCAACTAAAAAATATTTAAAACTATTTGATTTAATTAGCTTTTTTAAAGAGGCTAAAATAGATTTTTTAAAATTTTTAAAGTTTTTATATCTTAAAACACTTAATTTCCCAATTGTATCGATTTCAAACAAGATATAAAGAAACATTAATGGTAATATGAATCCCACAGTATAACGTGTGAAAAAACCAATCACAAAAAGTGGGAATGCTAATAAAAAGTATTTTGGATTTTTATTAACTGCCAATATTGTGAAGTATATAATCCATATTGATATAGCTATTGCTGGTATATCCATTGTTCCATTGGCTGTCCATAGTATATTTAATGAAAAGCTTGAAAATAATATGGCTCCAAACAAACTAATAATTCTATTTAATTTTAATTTAAATAATAAATATGCTCCTATACTAGCTATTGGAAAAAATATACCAGTTACTGTGAATATAGCTACTTGGTCAATGTATCCTAATTTAAATATAAAAGAGGTTATGATACATATTACTGGAGATAAGTATAAGTTTGATGTTTTACCAAGTGGGTATCCTGCAATGTTTAATGAGTTTGTTAAGTAAATAAATACATCAGAACAATATATTCCGAGCTGATTGTTTGCATTTATTAATAAATAAACTAAAGATGATGTGAAAATAGCTATTATTAGTATAAACAGTATATCTATTTTATATTTATATATTTTATTTTTATATACCTTATTTTTATTTATTTTATTAATAATATTATTTTCAGAAATATTATTTTCAGACATTGTATATAAACTCCAATTTCAGAGAGAATTATTAAATTACTATAAGTAATAGAAAATGTTCTTTAATCAAATTGTTTTTTCATTGATTTAAATGTGCCTAATTTAACACAGTTTTTATATTATAAATTATTTATATTAATATCATTAGTAGTACTAATTTATTAAAATATCATTATTAGCACCATTGTTTAATATAAATATTAATATAACTAATATCCTAATATTGATAATAATTAAACATATATAATATTAGATATTCCACATAATACTGAATATTTAATATAATATTAGATATTCCAAATGGTACTGAATATTTAATATAATATTGGGTATATTGTATTTATATTTAAAATTATCTAAAATTAACCTATTAATGTATTCAGCTGCTGATATGGAGGAAATGATTTGAAAGTCACAAAAATTAATTCATTAATTAACTTTTTTAAATCAAATGAAATTAAACTTTCATTTTTATTTATACTACTCTTTTCTTCTATTATTACTATACTTTTAATATGGATAAACACTTCTCAAGAGATTTTAGGAACTTCATATAGAGATGTTTATTTTTACCTAATTGAGGCTCTTAGATTTTCAGGATATTCAATTGGAGGATATGAATATGTCAACTATTTATCTCCACTAATACCATTTTTAACTTCATTATTGTTTAAATTAGGATTTGTTAGTGAAACAAGCATATTTACAGTAACTGGAATTTTTTATATTTTAGGAGTATTGGGATTTTTTTCTCTTTTAAGATTAAGATTTAGAAATTTAATGGCAGTTTTAGGATCTATTATCTATGCAGGTCTTTCAATCAATATGTTGTGGGCAGCTAATGGGACTATTGATATTCCAAGTATTTCAATAACTATATTATCAATATATTTTTTTGTTTTAGGAATTGAAAAGAATCAAAAATATTTATATTTGGCATTTTCCTTAGCTGTATTGGGATTTTTTGCAAAATACACAGCAGGGTTAGCTATTCCCCTTATGGTATTATATATATTATCTAAACCGAATATTATTTCGAACATTAAAAAATATTGGAAAAATGGAGTTTTAGGGATATTTTTAGGGTTTATAACAACCATTCCTTTTTTAGCTTATTTTTTAATTAATAAGATACCTTTTGGGTTTTTAAATCAAGCTCAAAATATAGCTTTACAGACTACTGGTTCTAGTACTACTACTTCCACTTTAAAGATTGTCAATGATTTATTTTTCTATTTTACGAATATGCCAAGATTTATTTATAGTATAAACGAAATTTTAGCCTATGTTATAATAATAATTACTTTATTAGGTATCATTCTTGGGATTTATAAGTCAGCTAAATTTTTAAAAAGTAGATATGATGATTCTAATAGGTTTAGCAATGGGAAATTCGAATTTTTAAACATTAAAATTTCAAACAAAATTCTTTATATTCTCTTTATTGTTAATATAATAATCATTCTTCTTTCATTTTTAACAGCTAGTAAAATATCTTTTGTTTATAGTGAATTTATTTTCTTTATATTTGCATTCACTTTATCTTATATAGTAAATAAGATTATAAACATAAAAAACATAAAAAACATAAATTCAGAGCATGAATATGATAAATTTAGCTTTGATTTATTAATGTTTGCATGGTTTTTTTCATATTTAATATTCTTTTCAGCTCACCTTGTTAAAGCAGATAGGTATTTTACAACTATGGCTCCAGGATTTGTGTTTATATTTATTTTAGCTTTAGATTTAATATTAAATTCTTTTGATTCTATAAATATGCCCGACATAATAAATAAAATGAATTTTAATAGTAATACTAATAAAAATAATAAAAATAATAAAGACAATAAAGATAATAAGGATAATAATTCTGAAAATAATAACAGTATTGAAAATAATATTAATAATAAGAATAATAATTCTGAAAATAATAACAATATTGAAAATAATAGTACTAATAATAATATTAATGTCAATATTAATACTAATATTAGTGCTAATAAAAATCTAATAAAGAATTTAGTACCAATAGCTTTAATATTCCTCTTTATAATAGCTTCATTTACTTATTTAGACATGAATAAAAATGATCCTTTGGTTCATAATGAAAGAGAAACTGTGGAGTGGATTAAAATTCACAGTCCAGATTATCAAAATGAGATAATTTGGGCAGAAAGAGGTCCAATATTTACTTGGTATTTAAAACAAGAAGTTTTCTATGTTAATTGGAAATATTCTCCTAATAAACTGTCTGAGATGATGATTGGAAATAATACTACTTACTTCATATCAATAAGTCCAGAAACTAATATCCCTGGATTTTCACCAGTTAAAAAATTTGGTGAAGTTATTATTTATCAAAGAAATAGTAGATAAAGAAACAACTAGTGATTCTTATTTTAAAGAAAATTTCTATTAAAATGATCCTATTGCAAACGAGATAAATGCAATCATCATACCAATTTTAACTAATTTAGAAGCTTTTTTAGCATTTTTAGTTGATTGGTCTTTTAATATAGTATATGCTCCATAAAAAAAGGTTATTATGGCAAAAAATAGGACTAAGATATAATAAATACTAAAAATTCCATTGAAATATAAAATAGGGCTTAAAATACTAGCTAAAATCATTAAAAATCCAGCTAAATAGGAAGATTTTTTCATTCCATATAATATTGGAAATGTTCTTGCATTTTCTGCTTTATCTCCTTCAATATCTTCCATGTCTTTTGTAATCTCTCTTGCCATAGTCATAATAAACGCAAAAAATCCTAAATACAATGAAATTATAATTATATTTGTTGTCATTGTCTCTGAACCTATTATAAATCCTCCAAAGATAAAACAAAGGCCAGTTAAAATAGATATGCTCATATTTCCTATTATGGCAATTTTTTTCAAGGTATATGCATAATAATACATAAGCAATAATGATATTATTACAATAATTCCAGGTATTAAGCTATTTACAAGGTAACTTATTATAAATCCAATTATAATTGATAATAAAAACAATAGGTATGCGTATAGTTTAGCATTTTTAAGAGAAATCCTGCCTGAGGGAATTGGACGATTTGGTTTGTTAATAGCATCTATTTTATGATCAAAATAATCATTTATAACATTACCTCCTCCCATAGCTAGAAAAACAGCTATTCCTCCTAATATAATTGGGAGATTATAATTTTCTCCTATGATTGCCATTAAGACAACTGCTATTACTCCCATCACAGCATTTCCTGGGCGAATTATTTCGAGATATGCATTCATAAAACTACACCTATAATATAACCTGTATTTTTTATAATTTAAATTTATATTTCTTTATTTATTTTTTATTTTAATATTATTACTATTTTTATCTAATATTATTACTAATTAATATTATTATATTTATTAATGACATTAGTGATATTATTACTATTTATATTATTACTATTTCTATCTAATATTATTACTATTTATATTATTACTAACTTTATTAATATTATTATTTTTTATTTATTATTTAGTTTTATTATTTAATTTTATTATTTAGCTTTATTATTTGATCATTATTATTTAATTGAGTCTAATATACTTCCAAACTTTTGAGCTGTAGATATTATGGAATACTTATTTACTTCACTATTTCCATTATACCTTAAAACTTTATTTTCATTAAAATTATTGTAAAATTTCATAATACTATTTTTTGTTTCTTCTAATGTTGAAACATGATATCCAATCTCTGTTTTTTCAATTAAATCTTTAAGAGAGCCTTCTTTGTATCCAATTGATAAAACTGGTCTTTTCGCAGCTAAATATTCGTAAATTTTTCCAGGCAAAAACATTTCTTCTTTTTTGTTATTCCAAGATAATAAAAGCAATGCTTTTGATTCTTTTTGCTTTTTTAATACTTCTTCATGGGGTATTGTTCCATGGATATTCACTAAATCTTCAATTCCATATTCTGTAGCTGTTTCTTTAAGCCCAAAGTTATCTCCATAAAAATCTAGGGATAATAACAATGGATTAATCTTATTTTCATGTATAAGTTCACTTATTCCTTTAAATAATAGTTTTGGATCTCTTTTACCACCATAAAGAGAACCAGCATAGGTAAAATTTAATTTTTCCTGATTTTTGGGTGTATTATTGTTAGTAATGTCTTCAATATCATATCCACTCATAACAGTGCAAATCTTTTTTTGAGGGTGTAATTCTTTAAGTTTTTTTGAAGCTAATTCTGTTGTTGTGGTTAAAACATCTGCATATTCAAATGTTCTAATCTCTAATTTTTTCTCAAAATAATTTCTTATAAATGTATGTTTAATATAAGGGTTTAAATTCCATAAATCTCTTAAATCAGCAATCCACTTAAGATTATATTCTTTTTTTAGGTCTTTAGCTATTATATGGGAAGTCACTGGCCATGAGGAACTGATTATTGCTTCAACATTATTAATTTCGATTGTTTCTTTTGAAACTTCTATAGCAGGTTCATACCAGTATTTCATTCCATCTGGATATGCAAATATTTCACCTGCAATTGAAATAACTTTTGAAATAGTTTTTGAAATAGTTTTTGAGGTAGTTTTTGAGGTAGTTTCTGAAGTAGTTTTTGAGGTAGTTTCTGAAGTAGTTTTTGAGGTAGTTTCTGAATTATTTTTTGAAATAATTTTATTTTGATTATTAAAATTATCTTTGTTAAATTCTTTTATTTCATTTTTTGATTTGATTGCTGTATCTTTTTTTGTTTTATTAGTTTTATTTTTAAATTTATTAACCCATCTATCAGTCATATATTCATAATCGGTTTCAATAACTTTAAAATTTGAATTTTTAAAAGAATTTTTAAGATGACTTTCAAAGGAGTTTTCAAAAGAATTTTCATATTCAAGATTTGATTTAGGTACTATCACTATAGGTTCCCATCCAAATTGTGGTAGGTACTTTGCTAAACCTCTTAAACGTTTTGATGCAATTTCATTAGTTTGATTGAAATAGAAGGCTATTAAAAGAACCTTTTTCATTTATACACCTGATAATTTAATTTTAGAATAAAGCTTATTAATAATATAATTTAAAATATAAAGATTTAATATCAATAAATATTCGATAAAATATTAAAGATTCAATAAATAAGTAATTATTTAGCTAATTAGAATTATATAATTAATTATTAATATTTTCTGTATGATTATACTAGTTGTTATAATTATATTATTTTTGTTATAATTACTATTTATAGTTAGTAAATGCTAATTTTAGTAAAACATTTATAATTTAGTCTTATATATTAAACCAATATGATAATAAAACCAATTAAAACCAATTATATGATAATATTATATAATAATATAGTTTTATGATATAATATAATCTAATAAAATATGATTATATAATAATATAAGATATTGAATATTAGGTTAATATATTTTTTAAGAATGTATGAAAGATATATGAAAATATATTCTATCAATTATATTTAAATGATATAAAAGACAGATAATAATATGATTATAAGATTAGACAATAGTAATATTATTCATGATGTGGAGTATTATTCATAAGTAGGATATTATTTATATAGAATATTATTTATAATTTTATTATGTATAATTTGGCATAATTTATAAAATTTAATTTTATAAACTTACAATTTTGGATGGATAATAATTTCTATTATTATTACATTGTATTTCTATTACTATGTTTTAATTTTTTAATAATTCTTATAATAAATTTATAATACTTATATGTTGATTTACAAAATTTACTATAAATGTTAATTAAAGTTAATTAAACACTAAATATTCAAAATATTTATACAAAAAGGGTTACAAAAGGGTGTTCGATTTGGATAAAATAAAAATAGCTATTGTAGGTATGGGAAATTGTGCTAGTTCTCTTATTCAAGGAATTCATTATTATAAAAATAAAGATGAAAAAGATGCTATTGGTTTGATGCATTGGAAAATTGGGGATTATGAACCATCAGATATTGAAGTTGTAGCTGCATTTGATGTAGATAAGAGGAAAGTAGGAAAAACAATTGATGAAGCTATTTTCGCAAAACCAAACTGTACTACTATATTTCAAGAGAATATTCCTAAAAGTAGTGTAAAAGTATCTATGGGAAATGTTTTAGATGGTGTAGCTCCACACATGGAAGATTTTGAAGATGAATACACATTCATTGTTTCTGCTGAAGAATCTTCAGATATTGTAGAGGTTTTGAAAGATTCTGGTGCAGAAATTCTTTTGAACTATCTTCCTGTAGGTTCAGAAAAAGCAGCTAGGTTTTATGCTCAATGTGCTTTAGATGCAGGTGTTGCTTTTATTAATTGTATGCCTGTTTTTATTGTAAGTGATAATGAATGGGAAGCTAAATTCAGAGAAAAAGGAATTCCTGCTGTTGGTGATGATATAAAAGCTCAGATAGGAGCAACTATTACTCACAGAACTTTAGCTAATCTCTTTGAAGAAAGAGGAGTAAAATTAGATCATACATATCAGATTAATACTGGTGGAAATACTGATTTTATCAATATGCTTAGTAGAGAAAGGTTAGATTCTAAAAAAGAATCAAAAACAGAGGCTGTTCAGTCAGTACTTGCTGATAGGATGGATCCTCATGATATACATATTGGTCCAAGTGATTATGTTCCTTGGCAAAAAGATAATAAACTTTGTTTCCTTAGAATGGAAGGAAAAACCTTTGGTGATGTTCCAATGAACATTGAATTAAGGTTAAGTGTTGAAGATTCTCCAAATTCTGCAGGCTGTGTAATTGATGCAATTAGATGTTGTAAACTAGCTATTGGTCGAGGAATTGGAGGTAAACTCACTTCTATATCTTCTTATACAATGAAACATCCTCCAGAACAGTTTACTGATGATGAAGCTTATAAAAAGGTCAATGATTTTATTGATGGGACATTAGAAAGATAAAATATCTTTTTTACTTTTTTACCTTTTTTTCAATGTTTCTAATATTTATAATATTTTCAAATATTCATAAGCATTTTTAATATTTATAAATGTTTATAAGTATTTATAAATATTATTAATACTCATAATATTCTTAGATATTTCTAAATATCACTAGATACTCAGATATTCACAATATTTCTAGATATTTCTAGATATTTTTAGGTATTTCTAGTTATTTCTAAATATTTTAAATATTCTTTTATTATTTTTTCATTATCTTATTTTTATCATTTTCAATTAATTTATTACTATTATTCTCATTAGTATAGTAATATTCTAATATGTATAATACTATCTGGATTATATATTACTATTCTAATTATTATTCACTTTACTATTTTAATGATTATTCCTCTTAATATTCTAATTATTATTCATCCTAATATTCTAAATTATTATGTTAATATTTGATTAAATAGTATTATTTCAAATTATTTTTTAAATTATTATTACTTTTATTAAATATTAGTCTTGTAGTAAATAGCTAGTAAATTCTTTTACTAAATATTAGTAAATAATATAAAATTTAATAAATAATATAAAAATAAAAAATAGATAAATATTATTAGTACTTTTAACAATATATTATTATATTATAAAAATTATCTATGAAAATTACTTTTGATTTTCATACTTATTATTCATTGATAAATTTTACAGTTTAAATAAAATTCACTGTTTTATCTAAATTTTATGCTTTAAAATAAAATTTTGTTGTTTTATTGGAATTTTATGTTTAAATGAAATTTTGCTGTTTAAAAATGAAAATTATTGTTTAAATTATCTTTAATGGTATAAAACTGATTGTAAGGAAGGTAAATATTATGAAAACTACAAAAATTACAGAAACTGCCCTAAGAGATGCGCATCAGTCTCTGTTAGCTACTCGGATGAGGACTAGGGATATGGTTCCAATTGCTGAAGAAATGGATAAAGTGGGTTTTTTCTCAATTGAAGCATGGGGAGGAGCTACTTTTGATACCTGTATTCGTTATTTAAATGAAGATCCTTGGGAACGTCTTAGATTACTTAAAGAAAAGATCACTAAGACACCTATTCAAATGTTGATTAGAGGTCAAAATTTAGTAGGTTATAAACATTATCCAGATGATATTGTAGAAAAATTTGTAGAAAAGGCTTATGCAAATGGTGTTGATGTTTTTCGTGTTTTCGATGCTCTTAATGATATAGAAAATATGGAAACAGCAATTAAAACAGCTAAAAAACAGGGAGCTCATGTTCAAGGAACTTTAAGCTATACTACAAGTCCAGTACATACTCTTGATAATTTTGTAGATCTTGCAAAAGATTTAGAAGCATTAGAATGTGATTCAATAGCTATAAAAGATATGGCTGGATTGATAAGTCCAAAAAATATTCATGAACTTGTGACTAGGCTGAAAGAGGAAACTGATCTTTTGGTTAACTTACACTGTCATTGTACTAGTGGAATGACTCCAATCAGTTATTATGTTGCTTGTGAGGCTGGAGTGGATATATTAGATACTGCTATCTCTCCTTTATCTTGGGGAACATCCCAACCTCCAACTGAAAGTATTGTTGCAGCATTACAAGATACTGAATATGATTCTAAACTGGATCTTAAGAGATTGAATCATATTAAAAGGTATTTTGAAAATATTAAAGAGAAATATGCTTCTCTTCTTGATCCAATTACTGAAAAAATCGACACTGATGTTCTTATTTATCAGATACCTGGAGGTATGCTTTCTAACTTAGTTTCACAGCTAAAAGAACAGAATGCATTAGATAGATATCAAGATGTACTTGATGAAATGCCAAGAGTTAGAAAAGATATGGGTTATCCTCCTCTTGTTACTCCAACTAGTCAGATTGTAGGTATACAAGCGGTTATGAATGTTCTTGGTGGTAAAAGATATAAACTAGTCTCTAATGAAGTTAAAGAGTATATGAGGGGAAAATATGGTCAACCTCCTGCTCCAGTTAATCCTAAAATAGCTAAAAAGATAATTGGGGATGAAAAACCTATAACACATCGTCCAGCTGATGATCTTGAACCACAATATGATTATTACAAACAAGAAGGAGAAAAAGAGGGTTTAATTAAAAAAGAAGAAGATGTTTTAACTTTAGCACTTTATCCTCAAGTAGCTACTAAATTTTTAAGAGGAGAAGCTGAAGAGGAAAAAATTGAACCTAAAACAATACAAAACATGGAAGAATCAGAATTTGCTATCCCTACTGAATATAATGTTGAAGTAGATGGAGATGTTTTTGATGTTAGGATAATGCCAACTGGTTTTATGGAAATTGGTGAAGTAGATCCTTCAACTCTTTCTAGTCCTGTTGAAGGAGGCTTAACTTCTACAATGCAAGGAATGATTCTAAAGCTTAAAGTTAATGAAGGGGATAAAGTCAAAAAAGGAGATATTTTGGCAGTTATTGAAGCTATGAAAATGGAAAATGATATCCAAGCAGAGGAAGATGGTATTGTTGAAGAGATATTTGTAGCTGAGGGTGATGCTGTAAATGCTGGAGATACTTTAATGATAATTAGTTAATTGTTTTCATATTTTATCTTCAATTTTTTACTATTAGTTTTTTATTTCTATTTTATGAGTATTTTTATAATTTTCATATTTTGAATTTTATTTTTTTATTTTATTGATGTTTTTATTTGATGTTTTTAAAGTTATATTATTTATAAAAATTTTTTATTTTTATAAATTTAAAAATGAAGTTTTTATTGTTTATAAAAGTTTTTTATTTTTATAAGTTTAAAAATGAAGTTTTTATTATTTATAAAGTATTATATATGAAAAAATATAAAGTATAATATTATAATTTGTAACATACTAAAAATAATTAGTAAAATACTAAATATTAAGGTATTGTAAAATTTCTATTTTGAATTTTAGATATTATTTATAGTATAACTCATAATATATTCTTAAATTTATTATTGAATAGTATTATAAGCACTATTATTTAGAAAAATATTTTTAAGAGGTATTTTTTATATTTTATAATGTGTATTTTAATATAATTTAGATATAATTTAAGTATAGGAATATAATTTAATTATATAAATATAATTTAAATATATAATTATTATATTGTAATTATAATATATTGTAATCATGATCTTATTAGAGGATATAAGTTAGATTAATTTGGAGGAGAGTTTTTGGCAAGACAAGAACAAACACAAGAATTTAGAAGAGTAAGAACCCCAAGAAAAGGAGAAATTCCTGGTATTGTAGAACAAATCATGGGTCATGGAAAGTTAAAGGTTCGATGTGCAGATGGACATGTGAGAATGACAAGAATCCCTGGAAAAATGAAGAAAAGGATATGGATTAGAGAAGGAGACGTTGTTCTTGTAAAACCATGGGATTTCCAATCAGATGAAAAAGCTGATGTTATATGGAGATATACTAGAACTGAGTCCAATTGGCTTGAAAGAAAAGGATTTTTAAAAATGTAATTTTTATTATTTATTTTCATCTTATTTTTTTCATTATTATGTAATTAACATATATTTGATACTTTTATAATAATATTTAATACAATCCTATAAATTATTACAATTTTTAGACTTATTTATTGTCGTGTTAATTGGTTAGGGTCTTATCCATTTTTTGATTTCTAAATTAGATATTTTAATTAATATTGATAGAATTGTGGTTATTGTTATTATTATTTTATTTTCATTTTTATTTTTTGAGGTTTTTATATTGGATCCTAAAATAGCTAAAGCTGATGAAGAAGTTCAGAAACTTATCTCTAAAAAGAGAAAAAAAAGTGTTGAAGATAGAAGGGTGGGTAGTGAAATTTTTGATAAACAAACACTTGAAACCCTTTATAAATTAGCTAACCAAGGACATTTAGATGTTTTAAATGGAGCTATTAGCACTGGAAAAGAAGCTAATGTTTTAAAAGGAGTGATAAATAGTTCTTATATTGCTGTTAAAATTTATAGAATAGCCACTTCTGATTTTAAAAAAATGCAGTATTATATTCAAGGTGATCCAAGATTCAATATTCGTTCTAGTAATAAACGTCAACTTATTACTAATTGGGTTAATAAAGAATTTAGAAATCTTGCAAGAGCTTATGAAGCAAAGGTTAGTGTTCCAAAACCGATTATTGCATTAAATAATGTACTTATTTTAGAGTTTATTGGTTCTGATGATGGAGATCCTGCCCAAACTGTCAAAAACCAAAAACCAAAAGATGTTGATGATTTTTTAAATAAGCTGTTATTAGAAATAAAAAAATTTGTTAATAATGCTAATTTGGTCCATGGGGATTTATCAACATTTAATATTTTAAATAAAGATGAATATCCTGTAATCATCGATGTTTCTCAATCAGTAGTTAGAGATCATCCCATAGCTAATGAATTATTGGTTAGAGACATAAAAAATATTTATAAAGAGTTTAAAAAAATGGGATCTTCATATTCATTAGAAGATATTCTTAATAAATTAGAATTTGATATTAATTTAGATATAGATTAAACATTTTTCAAGCCTTACTTTTCTTCATTTTAGTCTTTATTAATTTTTATATTTTTAATTTTTATTAGGTTTTATTTTTATTAGGTTTTATTTTTCTTAAGTTTTATCTCTCTTCCTTTTTTATATTATTTTTGTAATGTTATTTTAGTATATTACTTATCAGTTGCTCTTAGATTTACTTTATATATTAGATTTTGCTAATTATAGTTAGTTGTATAATATAATAGTCTAATATATTTAATAATAAAATAAACATGGAATAGAAATAAATAAGTATAAGTTAGATACTAGATATAAAGATATTATATTAATTATATTAAATTATAGTTAAATTATTATATAAATTATATTAAATTAGTAAAAATTAGTAATAATCAATGTTTATCAAACTAAATCATTGGTTACTAATAATAAATTCTTATTAGGTTATTATTAAGCAGGTTATTATTAAGCTGTATTATTAAATTTTAGATTTTAATATTAGTTTTTAGAGTTAGTATTAAATTTTAGATTTTAATAATTTAATTGTTATTTGTTTATGAATTAAAATTATTTATGAATTAGAGATTAGAGGTGAAAATTTGCCAACAACAGAATATCTTAAGATCCCACAGGATAGAATAGGGGTTTTAATAGGAACAAATGGTGAAACTAAACAAAAAATTGAAAAAACTACTCATACATGGTTAGATATAGATGGGGAGGAAGGAACTGTAATTGTTTCTCCAAGTGAGGAAATGGAAGATCCTCTTGGAGTTTGGAAAACTAATCATGTAGTTAAAGCTATTGGGAGAGGTTTTAACCCAGAAATAGCTTTAAAACTAAATGAAGATGATATTTATCTAGAAATAATAAAACTAACCTTATATGTAGGTAAGTCTAAAAAAGCATTAGCTAGACAAAAAGGACGTATTATTGGTAAAGATGGTAGAACTAGAGAGATTATAATCAGTATGGCGGAAGTGGACATGGCGATTTATGGTAAAACTGTTGCCTTTATTGGTGAACTTGAAAATGTCATGGTGGCAAAAGAAGCTGTTGAAATGATTCTTAATGGTTCACAACATAAATCTGTTTATGGTTTTTTAGAATCTAAACAAAGTGATAGAAAAATGAAGGAATTTAAATCGATGGTTGGAATTGAAAATGATAAAATAGAATTTCGAGACGATTTAGATGATTGATAATTAGATTTATGCTACTTTTTAATCAATTCATTTAATTTTTTAAATCATTTAATTTTTTAAAAATTTTTATATTCTATTATTATTTATAAAGATATTATTAATTTATAAAGATTCATACA
Source organism: Methanobrevibacter arboriphilus JCM 13429 = DSM 1125 (assembly GCF_002072215.1). Taxonomy (NCBI): domain Archaea; kingdom Methanobacteriati; phylum Methanobacteriota; class Methanobacteria; order Methanobacteriales; family Methanobacteriaceae; genus Methanobrevibacter; species Methanobrevibacter arboriphilus. The sequence goes on along the minus strand of NZ_JXMW01000010.1, from coordinate 91,577 downwards.
TTATTAGGATTCATATCCTTCATTAATTTATAAATATTTGTACTATTTTATAAGATTTTATGGTTATATAAAAAATTCAATAAATTAAATATTATAAAAAATATCTTCATATAGTTTAATTTATCTTTATCTATAAAATTTGATGATATACTACAAAAACCTTATATAGGTTACAAGCCATATAGATATATAGGTAAAAATATTACAAATTTGTAATCGCATTATTAAATTCTACCATATGTATTTATTTATATGATATTTTGACAATATGTTTTTAATTATTACTTTCAGTTAAACATTTTTACTTCAGTTAAAATATTTTTATTTAATTATGTACTGGTTTATGATTTTATTATTAATAATGATTATTAAATAATTAGTAATAATAATTTATATAATCAATAATATGTTTATAATTAATAATATTGCTTATTAATAAAAATCATTTAAATGTTATGTTTATGGTTATTTATTATATTTTTAAGTTTATTTATTATATTTCTAAATATTTTAAGAATATAAATAATCCTAAGAATTTAAATAATTAATTAAAAGTTTTAACAACTAATTTAAATTGAATTTAGCTAAATATTAAATTTATTAATATTATTTAATGAATTATTAAATATCATTTAAAATTATTAAATATTATTTAATAAATCATTAAGATTATTTAATAAAAAATTAAATTTAAAAGTTTTTATAATAGGAGGTTTAATTTGTCACAACAAGCATCAGAACTCTTTGACAATTTTCAAGAATTGACACCTTCAGAGTTCTTTAGAAAAAATAAGCAAATGTTAGGTTTCACTGGGAAAATAAGGTCTTTAACAATCGTTTTCCACGAACTCATAACTAATAGTTTTGACGCAGCTGAAGAAGCAGGTATTCTTCCTGAAATTAAAATTGATCTTAAAAGAGTTGATAAAGATCATTATATTCTTAGGCATTCTGATAATGGTCCTGGAATCCCTGAAGACTATATAATGAAAGTTTATTGTACTATGTTTGCAGGTTCTAAGTTTAGAAACATTCAGTCAAGAGGTCAACAAGGTTTAGGATGTAGTGGTTGTGTTCTATTATCTCAAATGACTACTGGTGAACCAGCAAGAGTAAAATCTGCTTGGGAAGTTGATGGGGAACTTAAAGGAGCAGATCTTGAATTTAAGATGGATGTTAAGAAAAATAAAGGAATGCTTTTAAATCGTAAAAGTTATGATCCAAAACATACTGGTGTTTGTATAGAACTTGAGTTTAAAGATGTTTCTTATTCTTTAGCTGAACAAGGAGCATTTGAATACATTAGGAGAACTATGATTGGTAATCCTCATGCAAAAATAATATTTAGGGATCCAACCAGTCATAAGTACATATTTAATAGGGCTGCTGATATGGTTCCTGTGCTTCCTAAAGAAGTATTACCTCATCCAAGGGGAGTAACTGCTGATGATTTAATCTTCATGGCTAAGCACACTGATAAAAGGAGATTTAGGAGTCTTCTTACAAGCTCTCTTTCAAGAATGTCAAATAAGAGAATTGCTGAAATTGAAGAATTAACTGGAATTGATTTGAATAAACGACCAAAAGATATGAAGTGGGAAGAAGCTGAAGCAATTGTTGATGCTTTCTCTAAAATGGACTTTATGGCACCTCCAACTTCTGGCCTTATTCCTATTGGTGATGATCAGATTGAAGATGGTATGAAAGAGATTCTTAAACCAGAGTTTATTGCAGCTACTACAAGAAAACCTGTTACTTACAGGGGAGGTGTAGCTTTTATCATTGAAGCAGGAATTGCTTATGGTGGAGATGCTGGAAGACTTGTAAATGATCAAAGAAAATCTGAAATTATGAGATTTGCAAATAGGGTTCCTCTGTCTTTTGATCAAGGTAGCTGTGCTATTACAGAAGCCTTAAAAAGTATTGATTGGAAAAGATATGGTTTAAGAGATTTAGAAAATACTCCTATCACTGTATTTGTTAATATGATTTCTACACAAGTTCCTTATCTATCAACTGGTAAACAAAGTATAGCTCCAGAACCAGAAATCATTCATGAAGTAAGACAAGCTACAATGAAAGTAGCTAGGAAGCTTCAAAAATATTTAAGAGCTAAAAAAGCAGCTAAAGAAGAAGCAATGAGGTCTAAAATATTTGAAGATTATGTTCCTGTTATCATTAGAGAATCTGCTAAACTTGCTGAAACTGATGTTCCTGAATTTCAAGAGGTTTTAGCTAAAGTAACAAGAAGATCACTTGCAGAACTCTTGGGTGAAAATCCTGATAAGGCTGAAGAAGAAGTTGAAGGGGAATTTGCATCTGATCTTGATGATACTATTGAAAATGATGATAATAAATCAGAAGAAACATTAGAAAATATGGAATAATTTTAAGGTAAGGTATTATTTATGTCTGAAGTTAAAGATAATAAAAATTTATCAAGAAAAGAAGTTTCTTATAATAAGCTTAAAGGATTAGGTGAAGAGATTATTGAAGATGTTATTAAAAAAGATATTCCTTCTTTAAAAGTTCCATCTCGTGGTACATCTAATATTGTTTATGATGATGCTAAGCGTTATTTTGTTTTAGGGGATAGATATGGTAAAAGATCTCTTGGAAACGTGAAACAAATTAAAAAAATCGGGCAAATGGTTCAAGTAGCTAATTTCTGTAAAGATCTTGTTCAAAGAGAAAAAACAGCTACGTTAAGGGAGATGTATTATGTTAGTGAAGGTTGGGATATTGGTTTTGATAACCAGCAAGAATCTAACATTGTTGGGGAAGACATTGAAGTAACTTTAGGAATGAGCCGTGAAGACTTAGGTTTAATGCCAGAAGAAGATGGAGCATCTGTTTATGGAAATATTATTCTTAAAGAAGGTGATGTTGAGATTGATGCTTTAAAATCAGGTAAATCTGGCTATACAATTTCTCCTACTATTGATGAAGTAGAATTTCTTGATCATGATGTTGAAAGAGTTATTGCTGTTGAGACTATGGGGATGTTTCATAGGATGGTTCAAGAGGAAGCTTATAAAAAATTCAATACTCTGATTGTTGGGCTTAAAGGACAAGCTGCAAGAGCTACAAGAAGATTTTTAAAGAGAGTTAATGAAGAATTAAATCTTCCAGTTTATATTTGTAACGACGGAGACCCTTGGGGTTTTCACATAGCTATGGTTATTATATCTGGAAGTGCTAAACTTGCACATGTTAATCATGATTTAGCTACTCCTAATGCTAAATTTTTGGGAGTTACAGCTAGTGACATTGTTAACTATGAACTTCCAACCGATCCTTTAAAGGATATTGATGTTTTAAGATTGAAAGAGTTATCTAATGATCCAAGGTACAGAGATCCAACTTGGCAAACTGAAATTAAAAAAATGCTTAAAATTGGTAAAAAAGCAGAACAGCAATCATTTTCTAAGTATGGGCTTGAATATGTTGTAGATACATATTTCCCTGAGAAATTGGAGTTATTAAGTTAATTTAACTTTTAATTAATTTAATTTTTTGTTCTTTTTTCTCATTTTTATTTTATTTTTCTTTATTCTTTTTATTCTTCTTTATTCTTATTCATTCTTCTTTATTCTTTTTTTATTTTATTCTTTTTTATTTTTATTTATTTTTATTCATTCTTTTTTTTATTATAATTATATTATTATTTTATCCATATTTTTACTATCATACTTTTACTATTATTTCTATTATCTCTATTATTTTTATTATCTCATTTATTTCTATTATTTCTTAGTTTCTCATTTTTTGTATATTAAAAATATTAATATTTACATTGTGTTTATTGTATTTTTAAAAAATTATTAATATTTTAAAATAATAAATATTATATTAATAATGAATATTATATTAATAATGAATACTATTATACTAAATATCCTGTGTACAGGAGATTATATAAAAATGGGATTTTATGGATAATATAGATAAAGTTTGGGATAAATTACTAAAAATCACAAACAACCTTGAGAATATGGAAGCAAAGATAATCAATATTGGGACTGTTGAAACTGGAATGTGGACTTTGTTGAAATGTAAATATGGTTGTAGTAACTATGGTAAATCTCTTGGTTGTCCACCTTACACTCCAACAGCTGATGAAATGGAGAAAGTTTTAAGATGTTATGATGTTGGAATTCTTCTTCGAACAAAAGATGATATGGGGACTATAAATAAAGTTGTTGTTGATTTAGAATATTTTGCATTGGACATTGAGTTTTTTAAAGCTTTTGCTTTAGGTGCTGGAAGATGTAAAATATGTGAAAGATGTAACTTAAGTCAATGTATTCACCCTAAACTTCATAGGCCTTCAATGGAAGCTTGTGGAATTGATGTCCAAACTACAGCTAAAAATAATGGATATAATCAGATGATTGGTGTTGAAAATGGTGAAAAATTTTATTATGATTATGGTTTATTATTGATCGACTAAATTTAATTTTTTATTAATTTTTATTAATATTTTATAATAAATGTTAATGGTCATTATTTATTATCATTATATTCTTAATTTTGATATAATGGTTTATTTATCCAATTATCATTTTTTAATTTAATTGTTGATTATATTTATTAATGGGATATATATTAATTAGTTCATAATAAGTAGTTTTAAATAGTTATGTATTTATAGGTAATATTAATAGATAAGGTAATATTGATAGATAATATTATCTAAAATCTAATCTGATAATTTATAATTTTACTATTTAATACTAAATTGTATATTATTCTAAATTGTATATTATTAAAAACATTATTAAAGTAATTATAATAATTATAATCATTGAAATAATAAATACTATGAGTTTTTATAACTCTTTTAATATATAATGGAGACTGTTGTAATGAAATCGGTAGTTATAAATGGATATGGAACAATAGGAAAAAGAGTAGCTGATGCTGTTTCAGTTCAAGATGATATGAAAGTTATTGGTGTTAGTAAAACTAAACCTGATTTTGAAGCTAGAATGGCAGTTCAAAAAGGTTATGATTTATATATAGCTATACCTGAAAGAGAAAAACTTTTTGATAAAGCAGGAATTGAAATAGCTGGAACTGTTGATGAAATGATATCTGATGCAGATATAGTTGTTGACTGTACTCCTGGAAATATTGGTCCTCAAAATCTTGAAAAATATAAAAAAGCTGGTGTAAAAGCTATATATCAAGGTGGAGAAGACCATGACTTAACTGGACTATCTTTTAATTCATTTTCAAATTATGATGATTCTTATGGTGCAGATTACTCTCGTGTAGTTTCATGTAATACTACAGGTCTTACACGTAGTTTAAAACCTATCGATGATCTTTGCGGAGTAAAAAAAATTAGAGCTGTAATGGTAAGACGTGGGGGAGATCCTTCTCAAGTTAATAAAGGCCCTATAAATGCTGTTGTTCCTAATCCTCCAACTGTTCCTTCTCATCATGGACCTGATTTGAAAACTGTAATGTATGGGGCAAATATTACTACAGTTGCACTTCTTGTTCCAACCACTTTAATGCATCAACATAATTTAATGGTTGAATTAGAAAATGATGTTGCCTTAGATGAGGTTATAGATGTTCTTGAAAACAGGTCAAGAGTTCTGTTACTTGAAGCAAAAGAAGGATTAGGCTCTACTGCTGAGTTCATGGAATATGCAAAAGAACTTGGAAGAAGTAGAAATGATTTATTTGAAATTCCAATCTGGAAAGAATCTCTAAATATCGTGGATGGAGAACTTTTCTATATGCAAGCTGTTCACCAGGAATCCGATGTTGTACCAGAAAATGTTGATGCAATAAGAGCTATGCTTGAATTAGAATCTGATAATGAGAAATCAATAGCTAAAACTAATAAAGCAATGGGAATTTTATAATTTTCAATTTATTAGAATTCATTTCTTGTTTAAATCCTCTATTTTAAATTCTATATTTTAAATTTTTCATTTTAAATTTTTCATTCATGATTTTTTATTATTTAATAATTATTTTTTAATAATTATTTTTTAATAGTTATTTCAAGAATTTTTTAGAAATTATTTTACTGTTAATTTTTAGCTTATTCCTAATGTTATTTTATTTAATGTGATAAATATGAAACCTAATATTATTTTTGGACCTGCTGGAAGACCTATTGATTATAAAGGAGCTGCTTATGAAGCTTGTAGCTACATAACTAAGGAAGGTTTGAGGGCTTATGAATATCAAGCAGGTCGTGGACTTAGAATTGGTCAAAAATCTGCTAATATATTAAAAGAAGAATCAATTAAAGAGGATATTTTAGTATCTATTCATGCTCCATATTATATTAATTTATCTGCCGTTGATGAAAAAAAGCTTGATATGTCTATTGAAACTTTAATGAAAACTGCTCAAGTAGCTGATTGGATGGGAGCTTATAGAATTGTATTTCATCCTGGTTATTACTTAAAAAACAATCCTTCTGATGCATTAGCTATTGCAAAAAATGCATTAAATAGGGTCATTTCTAAGCTTGATGATGAAGGTATTTATGATTATACCTTTGCACCTGAGACCACTGGTAAAAGATCTCAACTTGGAAATATTGATGAGATAATCGAGCTTTGTTCAAGTTTTGATTGTGTTAAACCAACGATTGATTTTGCACATATTCATGCTAGAGGAAGAGGATATATTCAGAAAAAAGATGATTATAATTGTGTTTTATCAAAATTAGAGAATAATCTTGAAATTGATAGATTACATTGTCATTTTACTAGAATTGAATATACAAAATCTGGTGAAAGAAGACATCATACTTTTGATGAAATAGAATATGGTCCTGAATTGAAATGGCTTCTTGAATCTTTTATAGAGAATGATTGGAAAGCTACGATAATTTGTGAGACTCCTTTACTTGATAAAGATGCTTTAAAAATGAAAGAACTTTATGAAAGTTTGCTTATATGATTTTTATAGCTCCTTTATCTTTTTATAACTTTTTTGACTTCTTCGATTCTTTTGCTATAGTATGATTTATATATTTTATCCTGTATTGGTCTTTATTTTTTGTATTCTTTTTTAGCTATTTTATCGGCTTCTTTTTTGCTAATGTTTCCTTTATTTCTTAATATCTTAAAGTCATTGAGATTTATTTAATCATCCAATAATTCTGACCAATCTTTTAATAATATAGGTTTTTCTCTTTTTCTATTATTCATTTTTTGAATTATATATTTTTTAGATTCTTTAAAATATATTAGTATTATAAGTTACATTAGATTTTTCTTAGAGCTATTGAAGAGTATTATAATTATTCAAAAAAATATTAATAAGATATTTTTACATCTGTATTTCCTTTTAAATCTTGATTTTTGTTCTAATAGCTAGCTGTTCTGTCTAAGAAGTTTTTTAACACTAGTAATGATGAGATGAGTGTTTATTTTTCATATATCTTTTTTATTTTATTTAATGAAATTTTTTATAATATTTATATTTAGTTTAACCTAAAATTTATATATTAGTATATTCTAAGTTATTAGCAATGATAAAAATTTTATGATAAAAATTTTTATAAAAAAGGTGATAAAAATGAATACAGAAGAAAAATCTCTTCCTCTTTTAGGAGATGATTTTCCAGAATTGAATGTACAAACAACTCAAGGAATGATGAAACTTCCTGATGCATTTAAAGATAAATGGTTTATTTTATTTAGCCATCCATCAGACTTTACACCAGTTTGTACTACAGAGTTTGTATCTTTTCAAAAAAACTATGAAAAGTTTAAAAAACTTAACTGTGAATTAATTGGTCTTAGTGTTGATCAAGTATTTTCACATATAAAATGGATTGAATGGATAAAAGACAACCTTGATGTTGGGATAGAGTTTCCAATAATTGCAGACACTGGTGCTGTAGCTAGTTCTTTAGGAATAATTCATCCTGGAAAAGGAACTACAACTGTCAGATCAGTTTTTATTGTAGATAACAATGGTAAAATTAGAACTATATTACATTATCCTCAAGAAATGGGAAGGAATATAGAAGAAATTCTCAGAATCGTTAAAGGTTTACAGACTGGTGATAAAAATAAAGTAGCTATGCCTGCTAATTGGCCTGAAAATGAAATTGTTTCTGATGAAGTTATTATCCCACCTGTACCAACTATGGATGCAATAAAAAAAAGAAATAAACAAAGGGAATCTGGTGAGATTAGTGGCTATGACTGGTGGTTCTGCCATAAAAAGTTGTAAATAATAATTTTATTTAATTTTTTATTTTTAATATTATTAGCTTATTCTTTTTATTTTAGAAAATCAAAGATTTTTTAGGTTAATAAATTTTTTGAATTTCCTTAGCTTTGTTGAAATCTTTATTAAAAGTTATTATTTTCATTTTATTATGGTTCTATTATTGTATTTGTTTTGTTTAAGCATTTAAGTATTACTTTTTTATGGTTTGTATTAAAAGGATTTTTCATAATATAATATTAATCTCCTATCCAAAAAACAAACCTAAATCATAAATTATTAAAAACGGACTTGAAAGAATTTGAAACCCTCTATCTTTAGATTAGTTTCCTTAATGATTTTTTAATCCAATTTTAACTTTTATTACATATTTTTAATTTGAAATAATGGCTTTTGACTTTATACAATTTATTTAAGATGTTGCATTGACTTGAAATTATTTTTTATAAAAAATATAATTAATGCAATAATCTAAAATTATTTATAATAAATAAACTATAATATTAAGTATTATAAAAAAAGTTTGAGAGGTTATTTATATTACAGAGTATTCAGTTAAGAATATGGAGAATATTTTAACAAGATTAAGAAGAATAAAGGTGTAACTATCACTGAATCTTCTCACTACATAAAACGAGTGAAAAGAGATTATTGTGGTTCTGAATTAAGTTATAATATTCTTAAAAAAAGCATTCCATTGTATATAAAACCTCCTATAAATAACAAATTCAGAGTAACTTACTCACATCCAGATACAAGTAAATATAATCTTGTGATTGTGATATTTATAATATAAAATTAATAACCACTTTTCCAGAATCTAAATCTAAAATTGAAGGAGGATATGAATAATGTTTAAAGAACATAAAATATTAAATCATGAATATGACTGCGAAGCTGATGCATTATACATCAAAGTTAAAGATTATCCAAATCCAGAAGCTGCTCCGTTAACTGATAATATTATATTAGATTTTACTAAAGAAGGGGAAATCGTAGGTTTAGAAATAATAAACACATCTCGTGTATTAAATACTACTGTTAAAAGTCTTGAAAATATTAATAGTATAGATTTAATAGTTAAAGTTACTAAATACCAAATACTTGTTAATGCTATTTTCACATTACCTATTAAAGACCATGATGAGTTTAAAATAGCTAATGCTACTGTTGTTAATGATAGTAATATACCATTTATGGATGAAAAATTAGCAACAGCTTAATTATTATTTTTTAATAACATAAATATATTTATTATTACTTATATTACAAAAATTAGTGAGATAATATAATACTAAGATTAGGAATATTTAGTTTTTTTATAATATTTAGTTTATATTTCAGTGTATAACAATTATAATTTTTAATAGTATGAAGTTAACTATTAGAATAATTTGGTGTTTATTCCTTTAAATTAGAGTATATTGTTAATTAATTATTTTTTGTTTCTTATTTTACATGGTTTTTGTTTGAAAGATTTTTGTGTTTTTCCTTTTTTGTGTTTGTTGTAGCTTGCTTTATGTCTCCAGATAAACACCAAGTGATGTTTTTGTGATGTCGTTTGCTTTGCTTATATGTGATATCATTGCTGCTGTCTGCATACATATAAAAACCATCATAGTATGTTCTGTGATGTTGTTGAGTTAATTTTTTTGTGGTTTTTAGTATATTTTTTCTTTTTTGGGGTTTTATTTTTCTTTGTTTTGTTATTGGAAGTTGTTTTAATATAATTTTTTTTTAATTAGTTTAATTAGTTTTTTTTTTTATTATTATTATTATTATTATTTTAAATGATAACTAGAAATTCATTTTAATAAATTATTATTAACTTTTACTTGTTTTTAAAATTTTTTATTCAATAAAAATAATATTTTTAATAAATCTGATAAATTTTATATTCTATTAATTTCAGAAATATGGCATGAAATTATTTACACTTATTTTTGAGATTAATTTTTCTAATTAAAACAAAAAACAATTCAAATTTTTGCTTGTTTTTTCATTATTTCAGCGATATATTTATATATTATGAATTAGAGAATATTAGACTATAATAGGCTTAAGTCTATTATGAAAATTAAATATATAAATGTGGAGATTTGATTAATATGAAAAAAACTGAATTACCAATTGCACCAGTTGCAAGAATAGTAAAAAACGCAGGCGCAGACAGAATTAGTGAAGATGCAAAAGAAGCATTAGCTGAAGCTTTAGAAGAATGTGCAACTACTGTTGCTCAAAAAGCTGTTTCCTATGCAAAACATGCTGGTCGTAAGACTGTTAAAGCTGAAGATGTAAAATTAGCTGTTAGCTCTTCCAAATGCTAAGTTTTATAGCTTAAGAAAAGTTAAATAGATTATTATTTAGCCTTTCTTTCATTTTTTATTTTTAATTATTATTACAAAATTTCATTAAATAATTTATATTATATTCTATTTATCTAAATTCAATAACTTTTTTAATTATTTATATAAAAATCTTTTTCATAGATACTTATTTTAAATTAGAACTATTTTAAATAAATTTCATCATATCAAACATATCAATATATATTAAAATATATAAAATATATTGAAATATTATATATTAAAATGTTTAAAAATATTAAAAAATAATGATAATGATTAAGTTCTTATAGTTGTAATATCAATATATATTATTATTTAATTATTATTATTTTATTTAATTATTATTGAAAAATATAAAATAATAAGTTTAATAATTTTAACTTAATAATACAATTTTAACTTAATAATTTTAATTTAATAATACAATTTTAATTTAATAATTTTAATTATATAATTTAATTATATAATTTAATAGGTGAATACTTGAAATCTGATAATAAAAAACATGAGTCCCAAGTAATATATAACAAATCAAACACTAATAAATCAGAATCTAAAGAAGAAGCTAAAAAGATTGTAATTCAGAGTGTTGGATATCCTTTTAATTTTCCTCTTATGGATGTTCATAATTTAGAAATTTCAGATGAAAAATTATTTGAACATTATTCTAAAGAACAATGGATGGGTTGTGATGTTAATAAAGGCTCCTATCTATTTGATCAAAAAATCCTTCCTGATTATGGGTTTAAAGTTTTGGAAGCATCTCCTGATAATTCAATAATTGGAGAAAACACTTCTATTATATTAAAAACAGAAGAAACTATTTCTAAAGATATTAAAACTATTTCTACTAATTTAATGCTTGAAGATGTTATAGGTCAAGAAAAAGCAAAAAGTAAGTGTAAAATAGTAATGAAATATTTAGAAAATCCTGAAAATTTTGGAGAATGGGCTCCTAAGAATATTTTATTTTATGGTGTTCCAGGTACTGGTAAAACTATGTTAGCTAAGTCATTAGCTAATGAGCTTAATGTTCCCTTATATTTAGTTAAAGCAACTTCATTAATTGGTGATCATGTTGGTGATGGTGCACGTCAAATACATGATCTTTTTGAAATGGCTAACAAAACATCTCCTTCTGTAATTTTCATCGATGAAATGGATGCTATTGCTTTACATAGAAAATTCCAATCAATAAGAGGAGATGTGTCTGAAATTGTAAATGCTCTTTTAACTGAAATGGATGGAATCAGTAATCATGAGGGAGTTGTTACTATAGCTGCAACTAATAACCCTGAACACCTTGATTATGCTATAAGAAGTCGATTTGAGGATGAATTTGAATTTGTAATGCCTTCATTTGAAGAAAGAATTATCATGATTGAAAATTTCATTGAAACTATGCCTTTTGAAGTCGAAGTTTCATCTAAAAAACTTGCTCAAATGTCTAAAGGTATGTCTGGAAGAGATATAAAAGAAAAATTATTAAAATCCGCACTTCATAGAGCTTTATATGATGATAAAGAAAAAATAGAATTAAAACACTTTGAAGAAGGGTTAAATAGCTATAAATCTAAAAATGATAATAGTAAGAATATGTTTGTATAATTCTATTTATTAAATAAATTTATTCTTTCTAATTCTTTACTATTTTTAATATATTTCTATTTTTAATACTTCTTGCTTATTTTATTTTTAATATTTTTTATTTAGATATTCTATTTTCATATTTCTATAGGTATATTCTATTTTAATATTTTTTATTTAGATATTCTATTTTGATATTTTTTATTTATAGTTAAATTTATATACTATGAATTACATAAAGAGCATTCGGTATTATAAAAAAAGAAAAATCTATATGTTCACTTTTAAGAATGTATTTTAAAAAATTATACATATATTTTTCTTTTAAAAATGATATTGTATTCCATTCATTTTGAAAATTTTCATTATTTTCTTTTATGATTGGATTTTTAGAATTAATTAAAATAGCGAATGATTACTAAATGAAATATATAAAATTTAGTTTTATCATTGATGTTTTAATTTTCCAGAATTTCTTATTTATTCAAAATAAGAGCTATTGAAATAGGAAACAATAATCAAAATGGATTATTTATAAAATTAGGGACTAATATAACCATATTAAATGGATAAATTTAAATAATTAAATAATTTAAGCATAGTTAATAGTACTATTAATTGATATACATTTAAACAATTAATTGTATCATTAATTATTTTTTAAACAAGATAAAAAGAATTAAATTATAAAATAGCTAATTAGAAAAAGTTTAAGTATAAAATAGCTAATTTATGAATTGAACATTCTTTTTTTATTAGGAAAGGGATTATATAGAAAATGGACAATGAGAGAATGTTACTTGTGTACTACTTTTTTTTATCTTAATAATTTTTTTTCTAATTCACCCCCTGAATGAATAGAAATTTATTACCTTTATTACTTTTCACAAACTAGGAAAAGTGAAAAATAAAAAAGGTTGTAAATATACATGAACATGAAAAGACAAGATGAAAACATATTATATGTTATGAATAAAAATAGAAAATGGGCTAAAAACACTTATTCATCATACAGACAATCATTAATAGACTACACACAAACACAGAATAAAACAATGACCGAATTACTAAGAGAAGCTAATAAAGAAAATAAAAAAGTTCACTGGAAAGATACAAAACTAAGAAAAAGACTAGCAAAGTATAATAATTATTTATATGAAAACTATAATTTAAACACAGCAAATATGAGATTAAGCAGGATCCAAACAATCTATGGACATTTTGGTATAGATATGGATGATTTGCCATATATAAGTAAGAAAGGAGTTAAAATTAATCCTCCATTAAAATTTAAACACTTACCCACAAAAGATATATTAAAACAAGCAATTGATATAAGTCCTCCTTTAATGTCAGCCATAATATTTTTTATGAGTAGCTCAGGCTGTGCTAGAAATGAAACATTAAGATTAACAATACAGGATTTTATAAATGCTACTCAAGAGTGTCATAATGAAACCAGTATAAATGATACTATGAGTGCTCTAATCACTCAAAAAGAAGTTGTACCTACATTTGAAATTCTAAGAGAAAAAACTAACAAATACTATGATACTTTTTGTAGTGATGAGGCCGTGAAAGGGATTTTAAATTATCTTTTAACTAGAGAAGATAAATTAGAAATGGATACAAGATTATTTAAAATAAGTGTGAAACATTTTGATTATAGATTTAGAAGAATAAACACAATCCTGAAGCTTGGTAAAGTTGGAGGTAGAAACCGTTTTATAAGCCATATGCTCCGTAAGTATCATGCAAGCCGTTTAGCTATGAGTTATGAAGATCCTAAAACAGGAATTATGATTCCTGGAATGAATATTAATGATATTGATGCTTTACAAGGTAGGGGTAAAGGCACTACTCGTGATAGTTATTTTTTTGATGATTTTGAAAGTATAAAAAAACAATATATTCAAGCTTTACCTCGTTTATTAATTAATGATACTAAAAAGGATACTTATCGTAGTAAAGAATATCTTGAATTAGAAAGAAAGATGAATGATGAATTAAATGAGAAAAATAAGATAATAACTAATATTTCTAGTGATAATATTAATCTTAAAAAGACAAATGAAATTTTAACTGAACAACAAATAAAGAATGAAGAGAGACTTACTAGTGTGGAAGATAGTGTTAATTCTTTAATGGATGTTGATGATAGGATAGCTTTTCTTGACTTTATTAAAAACAGAAGTAAAAAAGAACAATAGTATTACATATTCAGCTCATTTAGTATTACTTTAAAAAGTATTTTATTTATTATTTTATTATATTTATGATTTATTTAGGAATTTTTTAGTCTATATTTCTTAATTAAATTTTACTTTTTTTTTATTAGTTTTCATATGCTCATGGATTAATCCTATTTTTATAATATTATATACTTTATCATGTAGGTGATGATATTATGAAAACTGTTGAAAATATATTTGATGTAGTAATCCAACAAGAAGGTACATTATTTAAACAACCAGAAGTATTTACATTAGAATATTTACCAGAAATATTAAATTTTCGTGAAAAACAATTAAGAGCTATGATAAATCATAGTAGACAATTAAACAGTGGCCATGCTCCAACCAATATGGAAATTACAGGTCCTTATGGAACAGGCAAAACAACAGCTGTGAAAAAAATATTTTGAATTAGTAGAAAATAAATTCAACGTAGCAACTGTTTATATTAATTGTGAATTTGATAAAACAGAAAATCAAATGCTAACAAAAATTTATAATAAATTATATAAAAAAAGTGTTAAAACCGGGGTAACAACTAATATTCTTAAAAATAAGATAGTTAACTATCTTGGCAAAACAGAAAAAGTATTAGTGGTTTGTTTAGATGATTATGGATCAAATAAGATAACAAGTGAAGATATTGATCAGATAAACAAAGTCATGTACACTTTACTCAGAGCTCATGAAGTAAATCATAAAGCTAAAATTAGTCTTATAACAGTTACTAATCGCAGATATATTAATTTTGTATTGTCTCAAAGTGTTGAAACAATTTTCAGACCAGCTAATGTTAATTTTGATGCATATACTTTAAGTGAAATTAATAGTATTTTGAGTGATAGGTGTAAAATGGGTTTTGCTCGTGGTGTGATTAGTGAAGAAGTTATTTATATGGTGGCTGAGCATGCTTATCGTGAAGGAGATTTACGGATAGGTATAAGATGTTTATATGATGCAGGTCGTAATGCAGAACTTGTGGGTAGTAGTACTATTGAAAGAGAACATTTAGATTTTTAATTTTTTAGTTTTGGTTTTAAATTAAATAGAAATATTTAATATTATATTAAAATATAATATATTATAATTTAATATAAAATTAATATTGAATAATTTATTTAGGTATGATAAAATGAGCTCAGCAAAATTAAAAACAAATGGGAAATGGTTAGTCTGGGCTAGGGAAATGTCAAATTTTAAAAGAAAAGATATAGCTAAAAAAATGGGTGTGGATTCTGAGGAAATTAGACAATGGGAACAAACAGGAGATATAGGTCAAAATGAACTTAAAAAATTGGCAGATTATTATCGTCGGCCCCCTATGATGTTTTTTAATAATAATTCTCCTTCTTACAATGAAGACAAAATAGTAGATTTTAGAACAAAAGGAAGTAAACAGAAAAAAAAAGTATCTCCTCAAATTCTCAGAGAACTTGAAAGTGCTCAAAATAAACGAGAAAATTTAATATTATTAGAAGAAGAATCAGAAGAGGAAATTATACCTAATTTCACATTATCAATGAAAAATGAAGTTTCAGATGTAAAAATAATCTCAGAATATATAAGGGAAAAAATCAATATGACTAAACTTCAAATTGATGTACTTAATAATAGCGAAAATGCTTTAAGTCATTGGATAAATAAGGTTGAAGGATTAGGAGTTTTGGTTTTTCAATTTTACGATATTGAACCTAAAGATATGAGAGGTTATGCAATATATAATGAAAAATTACCGATTATAGGGATTAATAAGAAAGAACATGTTAATGGTAGGAAATTTACTCTGTTTCACGAGTTGGCTCATTTAATAATTAACAATGAAGGAATTATTATTAGTAATTTCAATAAGTTTGCTATAAATTATAATACTGAGGAATTGTGCAATAAAATAGCTGCTGAAATATTAGTTCCTAGAGAAACATTTGAAATAAAAATCAATGACTATGATAATAATAATGAGTGGAAGGATAATCAGATTAAATCATTATCAAAGTATTTTAAAGTTAGCAACGAAGTGATTTTAAGAAGATTATTAACATTAGATAAAATTTCTAATGATTTTTATAAATCTAAAAAACATGAATGGGAAAAAAATTATTTTGCTTTTAAAAATAGAAGTTCAAATAAAAAAAATAAAAATTCTAAAAAAAACACTAAACCGAAAATAACTAAAGAAAAAACTCCAAATAATACTAAAAATATCCGAAAAGCAACTGAAGCTTTAAGAAAGAATGGGGAGTTATACACTAAGATGGTGTTAGAAGCATATGATTCACAACTAATAACAAATAGTACTATGGCAGATTATTTGGGGGTAAGCTTACAAGTTATTGTTGAAATAAGGAAAAAATTATCAAAGGAGCTATTTGAATGAAATATGTTGTTGATACATCAGCTATTTTAGCTGGATCTCAATATGATTTCTATGAAAAGAAGTATTTTCAAACACATTGGAAAAACTTTGATAATTTAATAAATAATGGAACAATAGTATCGACTGAATCAGTATATAAAGAGTTAATTGCTAAAGACGATTCAATGGCAGATTGGGCAAAAGATAAGAAATATATGTTCCAAAAAATTGATAATGATGTTCTTGAAATGGGAAATTATTTTTCAAGAGAATTTTCCAATTGGTATAAAAAAGGAACCACTTCTAAAGAAAATTGGGCAGATCCAGAGGTAATTGCATATGCCAAAATTAATGAATTGATATTGGTAACTCAAGAAGGTTGGAACATGAACGCAAAATCAGATTTAAAATTTAAGATTCCAACAATTTGTTCTAGAATGGGAGCTTATTGTCATATTAGGGATAAATATGATGAAGGCATAAAAGATCATGTTGGTTTTCAATGCATAGATTTTCTTGAATTAATAAAAAGAGAAAACTTACATCTACATTTTTAATCTGAATAACTTATTTTTTATTTTTATTAATATTATTTTTGATTTAATTTTTGTATTAAAAATAGCTATGTTAAACATTTATTATTTTTTTTATTTTTAGTTATTACTTTTTTATCATTTTATCATATTAACCTATATTACAATTATTAAACTTATTTTTTACACTTGAAATAGTACCTTTTTTCTCTTATTTTTAGATAATAATGTTTTATTATTCTTTTTTTCTTTTTCTAAGAGTTTTTTACACTTGAAATATTACTTAGACCTCACGCGGAAGTTTATATATTATGTTTTACAATAAATATTAATTGGGGGGATTTAACATTGAGGTTAAGAATAATTCTTCTTAGCCTCACCCTTTTTAGAATTATAAAATAGTATGAAAATCATTTATAAAATATTATATACCTAATATTACAAACAAAAAATATAGAACCATCATTATTAATAATGAAAGTTTACTAAAAAATGAGGTGAAAAAATGGTGGAAGATAAAGCTCCTAAATTTTGTTTTAATTGTGGAAATCCTTTAGATGAAAATTCCAAATTTTGTAAAAAATGTGGAACTCCAATTTCTAAAACAGAAAATGAAGAAAATAAGAATAATGAAAATAAAGAAAAAGAACAAATTGTAAATGAAACAGAAAAAAATCAAGAAAAAACATCTACATTGAATATTAAAGAAAATAAAGGACTTATCATAATAATAATAGGTATATTATTCTCAATAACATTATATGGTATTTTTATAGGGATTCCATTAATAATAATAGGTGTGTATTATTTAAACAAAAAGGTAAATGAAAAAGAAAAACAAATGGATAATAAATTAAAGGAAAAACAAGACCAAATAGCTAATATTGATATCAAGTTAAATGAACTGGAAAAAGCTAAAGAAAAAGAAATAAATGAAAAATTGAATGATAAAAAAGAAGAATTAGCTAATATTGATATTAAATTAGAAAAGATGGAAAATGATAAAGAAAAGGAAATAAATGAAAAATTAGCTGATAAAAAAGATGAGCTGGCCAATATTGATATTAAGTTAGATGAAATAGAAAAAGAAAAAACAAAAGAAATAAACATTAAATTAGAACAAAAAGAAAATGATTTAGCTAATATTGATGCTCAACTGGAAGAAAAAGCAAAAGCAAAACAAGAAGAAATAGATAATAACTTAGAAGCTAAAGCAAAACAATTAAATAATATCATTAACGAGTTAAAAGAAAAACAAAAAGAACTAATATTTGTCGAAGAAGAACTTGAATGGCAAGAAATAGGATTATATGAACCTAAATATAATTTTTCAACAGCAGTACTATATAAAGAAAGACTGGATGAAATTAGAAAGAAACAAAAAGATATGATAAAAAACAAAACTGCTGTAATAGGTGGAGATAATTGGACTGTTGATGGAAGTAAACGAAAAGGACAAGCAATGAATAATGCTAATAAAAAATTATTAATAAAAAATTTTAATTTAGAATGTGACACAATAATAAGTAAAGTAAAACTTTCAAATATGGAAAATTCTGTTAAAAGAATAAATAAAGCATTTGAAACATTAAATAGGTTGAATGAAAGAAATCTTATAAATATTACTTCAAGATATTTAAATCTTAAATTGGAAGAACTGAATGTAGCTATTGAATATGAATTGAAAAAACAAGAAGAAAAAGAAATATTAAGAGAAACAAGAGAAAGAGAAAGAGAAGAAAGGAAAATACAAAAACAATTAGATGCCCAACTTAAAAGTGTTAATAAACATAAACTGCAATTGGAAACAGAAATGGAAGCAACTAATAATTTATTACAAAAAAGTGAATCTGATGAAGAAATAGAATTATTAAAAAACAAACTCAAAGAGTTAGAATTAGCTATTGAAAAAAGTAATAATGATGAAAAAGATATAGCTGAGAAACGAAAACGAACTGGTGCAGGTTATGTATATATTTTATCTAATGTAGGTTCTTTTGGAGAGAATATTTATAAGATAGGGGTAACTAGAAGAGATGATCCTTATGGTAGGATAACTGAATTGTCTGATGCTTCAGTTCCATTCAGATTTGATCATCATGTGTTTATTTTTAGTGAAGAGGCTTTTGAACTAGAAAAAGAATTGCATAATAGGTTTGATCATAAAAGGGTAAATAAAGTAAATAGGAGGAAGGAATTTTTCCATATTACCATTGATGATGTTAAGCGGATTGTTGATGAGAATAAGGATTTGGTGCATAGTTTTAGTGTTAAACCTGAAGCTCAAGAGTATTATGATACTTTAAAAATTGAAAAAAGTAATAATAAATTATTATGATAATAATTTATTATTTTTATTTTTTAAAAAATAGAAAGAGAATAACTAATATTAAATAATAGTAAAAATAAACTTAAAAATGGTAATCGTGAGATTTATCAGTAGGGAAAGGTTCAAACGGTACGGCAATACCTCACCAATCTCTACTGAATGGTTACCAAATCTCATTACTCTGTAGGAGACAATAAAATTAGAGCAACCAATATTAAATATGATTGCTATGATATAAATAGCTTACCATTCTCCCTTATAAACCTATTTATGATAGGATTAAGGTTAGCTTTGGCTATAAACAATTTTAATTTAATAAATAGTAAAAATAATTTTCTTTTTGTAAAATATATATTTGAAAAAATAATTCAATCTTCTCTTTCTTTTTGTAGTGATACAAATAATTCGTTATTTTCAGCATTAACCACATATTCAACAGTATCTCCATCTTCAACATTTAATATTTCTGCAATTTTTACAGGTAATGTTATTCGTAAAGATTTCGAAACATTGTTTGCAGGGTTTGCTTTTACTTTAAATCTCATTACTTCCATACCTCCATATATATATTTCATAGTATATAATTATACTTTTATGTTATATAAATATATCCTATAATTATTATAAAAATAGGTAACATTTATATACTATAAAAAACAATTTAATATTAAGAAAAATTGAGAACGGCAATTCTCAATATTTTTCTAAAACTCTGTAGGAGACAAAACTAAATGAATAATGGTGAAAATAGTAATGGGATATTGACCCAATCCCAAAAAACAAGTGAGGGTCGTAACATAAATATTGACGACTTAACAGTCCGTGAAGCAAAAGAATTAGGATATGAACTCCTAAGCCCGAAAGAATCTCGATATGTGGATATTCTTTCAGAATTTGCTCATGAAAATATAGAAAATACTAATTTTGAAGATAAAAACAATCCTAAAGAGGTTGATGCTTAATGAATTGTAAAGCATGCAACCATTACAAAACTGGGATATGTGAACCTACAGAACTTATTGAAGACCCTACTCTTTATTGTGAATTAGATACTAACAATAAAAGAGGAATTCCTCATAAGTATCGTGCAGGTAATTATGGCACAAAATGGGGTTTTAGATAATGAATCCTCAATCTTTACATAAGAAAGATACTAGATCTTTCACTGAAAAACACACAAAACTTATTCTTTTTTTATTATGTGTTTTTGTAATTATTTCTGTATTCTTAGTAGCGTACGCTATCGCTGAACAGTCAGTTTTCACAGCATTAGGAGGATTATAATATGAGTGAAACTATTGAGAAGCTAAAAGAAAAATGGGACACTCTAGTTGAAATTGGTTGGGTTGAATCAATATCAAAAGATGGAGATGTTAAGTTAAATCCTTCTGCAAGTATGAAAGCTGACAATGGTGAATACATTAACAGGAAAACTTTAGAACAAATGTTCAAGGAAGTTTTCCTTTTTATAGGGGATTATATGCTCAAAACCTATAATGATAGTTTTTATTCTCATAGGGGGTATTTTTAATGAATCAAATAACCACTACTAATAATGGATTATCTGAGTTAAATTCTAAAGGAATTGTAACTATTGATACTATTCTCTTTCCCAAGTCTATTGATGATGAAATTCATAATAATGAATTATTAGCTAATGTTTTTGCTAAAGTAATTGAGAATAATAGTTACTTTAGTGAAATACCTGTTAAACACAAAGACAAAAAAACAGGGAAATACATTAAAGAAATTAAAAAATGGGTTAATATTAGTGGTTGGAGTTTCATAGACCGTGTCTTGAAAATCACACCACATATCATTAAGATTGAGAGGAAAATTGTAAAAAAAGGGAAACAAGAAATAATTCAGCATTGTAGTACTTGTGAACTCAGAACATTAAAAGGGCAAGTAATAGCTACTGGAATAGGGAAAGCCAGTTCTAATGAAAAATTTAAAGATGGTTGGTCTGAATCAAAATTAGAAAGTTTATCACAATCAAGAAGCATCAGCAAAACTCACAGATTATACTTCCAAGACATTCTAGAAAAACTAAATTTAAATAATGATTTTATTATAGAAGCTGACTTTGTTGAAAAATCACCAAAAGACCCTGAAAATGCTACTGAACTAATTGATAAACACTCTGAAATGATGAAAAAACACTCTTTCAAATCAGATGAGGAAATTGATAAAAACACTGAAAAATTAAAAAATGAACTTGAAAAATCTAGAGAAGAAGCAAAAAAGAAAGAAAACCGTAAAGGGCCAGTAATAACAGGTAGCTTCACTAAAAAAGAAGATGAAAAGACAATAGCTGAGAAGGCCATAGAAGACAGTGAAAAAAGAAAAAAAGAAAAGGAATCTTCTGATTTTAAGAAAGTTAATGAAGTTGAGAAAACCAATGACTTAGTCGATGACCCTGGTGCAAGACAATTCATAAAAGACATTATTCTAGATATTGGTTCTAACAGTGAAGCAATGATTAAAAAAGAAATAGCTGACATGGTTAAAAACCCTGACAGTGGCGTTACAATGAAAGAAGCCACAAGAGCCATTAAAGAATTAGAAAGACATGGGGTACCCGTATGATTTCTAGAATTGAAAAAGCTACCCTTATTCATTCTGAAGATATTCATGAATCTTATTTAGATTCTGAATATTTATTTTATGAGGTAAAAGGCTCCGATGGATCAGGCTATTATCTTGTAGCTTGTAATCATGATAAATTGTGGAGATGTACTTGTGAAGATTTCTCAGGCAGAGGTATTAATAAAGAAGAAGGTAGTTTTCTTTGTAAACACATCATAGCTGTTTTATTACATATTGCTAAAAATGGTGATTTTTAATGAGTTGTAAAAAAGCTTTTAAATTACTTTTCAAAATCTATGAAGACAAAGGCCGTATAGGAGCTAATCAAGTGGAAAAGATAGCTGAAAAATATCATATTAGTTTTTATAAGCTTGAACATGCTGTGTTAGAAAAAGGTCTTGAATTTACAGCTTATTGTAGTTGGTGATTCTTTTGTCAAAAGATTGTTTAAAAATTGATAAAGAATTAATCTCATTAGTGGAATACAAAATAGGCCTTCCAGCTGAAGATGTAATTGAGGGCTATCTCAAATCTTTGATTTATTATGATGATGAAGAATCACGAGTAATTAAGGATTTTGTTAAAACAAGTCAGAAATTAGATAAGCTTAAACTTAAACTTGTAGAGCAAATTAAAGAAAATAATCTTAATTATGATGATAAATTGTTAGAAAAGCCTTTAGATGCTTTAGAACGTATTCATGAAAGTTTAGGTTATGTCGGTCGTAATCAGATTAGTAGCATTGCTAAGGTTAATCATGTGAAGGCCAGTTTGTTGGAAGCTATTTGTATTGAGAAGGGTATGGAAATTCTCAGTCATGGTGCAGGTGTTAAATGATGAAGTATAACAAACAAGCTATTGCCCGGGTTGATGATGAAACTAATTTCAAGATTAAGAAAATTAAACAATATAAGGGCCGTGTTTTGAGGGAGATTATAGATTTAGGTATTGAAAAGTATGAAAAGGATAATCCTGCTTTTGCTAAGAAGGTTAAATTGGAATGGATTGATCATCAGTTAGGTTTGGTTAAAAATAAGCAGTTAGATGATGATTATGAAATTGAAAAGTTGATGAAGGAACATTATAAAATTATTATGTCTTTTGATAAATTTAGGAAAGCTATTGAGGATTATTATATTGATAATTTGGATGATTTTATTAATGCTTTTTATGAAGTTAAGCAGTTAGTTGATCGTGAAGGTGATTTAAATAGTGTTAGTAATTCGGATTTGATTCCTATTTCTAATACTTTTGAAATTCCTTTTAATGATTTGGTTGGTGCTAGTAAAGAGCTGTTGGAGGCTTTAAATGAGGAATAATGATAAATTTGTATATACAATTTTTGTATATGATATACAGCTATACAAGTCTGCGAGGGTCTTGTAGGAATTTTTAATTTATGATATTTTTAGTTGTATAATTTTAGGCATTTATAGAATTGGCTGTTTGTATATACAGCTATACAATTTTTGTATATACAATTTTAGGTTATTCTCAGTCTAAAGATTATTATTATTATTAATATTATTATTAATATTATAATAATTTTTATTTATTATTTTATTACACTTGAAATGTACGACTAAAAACATGAATAGTAAATAAAAAAGGTGCAATATGATAGCTAAGTTAAATTTTTATAATAAAGATAAACTTTTTGCTAGTGATTACACAGAAGACTTCCAGACAGAAACCAGTTTAAGGGAATATTTCAACAAGATAAAGTCTTTCATTGTTAAAGATAGTGTTTTAAATTTAGAACATTATGAAATAAGAGAAGTAAATGATAATTCTAGCTGTGATGTTGATGTAGATATATATTGCAATATCCTTGCTGAAGTGAAAAGTGAAAAAATAAGTAATAATCAAAAGAAATTATTTGATTTTAAAAATAAGGAGTGTTGAAAAATGTTAATGTGTGAATTACATAATCCCGGAACATTTAAAAACTTATTCAAAGGGTTTTATTCAATGTTTGATGATGTTCAAATAAAATGTAACAATAAAGGAATGAATCTAGAAGTATTGAATAGAAGCAGGACTGTTTTATGTATTTTGAATATTGGAAAAAATTTTTTTAATATGTATTCTTGTGAAAAAGAAATTATATTAAATGTTGATATTGAAGAATTATTTAAAAGTTTAGACAGCTTGTATGATGATGATAGGTTAATTATAAAAACACAAAAAGGTCAATTAGAGCTTATTTTTGAAGGAATAGCAAAAAGAACTTTTAAATTAAAATTAGAAGACAAAAATTATAAACCTATCAAAATGCCGAATATTGAAAATGATCGTGAAAAATGTGAGTTACCTTTTGGGTTATTAAATGATGGGATAATTGATGCAGATAAATTACATCAGACTGTGAAATTGAGTTTAGACTCTAATTATTTTAAATTAGATAGCAAAGGAGGATTCCTACACATGAATGTTGCTTATTTGCATGGTGAAAAAATAGAAGGAAAATATAGCTCTTGTTTTTTAACAAGTTATATAATAGATTGTTTGAAATCAAATATTTCAGATATTGTGGGTTTGAAAATAGGGAAGGATGCTCCATTAAGTATATTTTTTAATAGTAAACATCTTTCTTTGGAATTTATGATAGCTCCTAGACTAGGATAAGTTGAAAGGGAGGTATTAAATGAATAATAATGAGTATAGGGAAAAACAAAGGAAAGAAGCTGAAAAATTAATTAAAGAATGTCATGAATTGTATGATGAAATAATGGCCATATGAGAGTGATTAAGTGATTGTTGAAGAAACTGGGGAAGTTTGTACTATATATGCAGATAATGACTGTAGTTATATTAGTGATGAGGAATATTTAGAAATGAAACAAAATTTTATTAAAAAAGCTCTTAGATGCCAATCTTTAATAAAAAGGCCTAATGGTGAAGATATAATTGATTTAATTAATTATACCTTTGGTGATATGGAATCTTGCATAGTCTGCAAATCTAAAGCTTATATTGATGAAGAAAATAAGCAATTATATTTTAAAGTCTATGGTCGTGGTGAAAATTATTATCATGATGTATGGGATAGTATGCTCAATTATGCAATAGAAAGAAATGAAAAATTGAAAAGAATAGCTAAAAAAATGGGTAAATTAGATTATGAAGTTAAGAAAACTGATCTTATTCTAACTAAAAAAGGAGAAATATATTATTATCCTAATGAATTTTCTCACGGTGGAGAAGAAGATTATAATGAAGAGAATATGATTTTTAGCATAACTTTTAATTATAATCATTTCAGAGAATGGTTAAAAAAACAATGGGATGAATGGTTAAAATTAGCTTTAAGTTCAATTGAGGAGTATTAAGATGATACTTAGTGATTTTATAAGTGAAACAGAATTCAATGAATTAACAGCTGATGGTGTGATTGTTGGTTGTTATGCGAAAGCAAAAGAATACCAGACAAAGGAGAGTGTTGTTATCTAATTGATAATTGATTACTAAAAGAAGTTATTTGAAAATGAGAATTAAGGTATTAAAAAAGAAAAAGTAATGAAAAGTGTTTAAAGTAATTTTCTTCCAGGATATTTATTTTCTATGTTTTCATGGAAATAATTTTCTTTGGAACTAGCATTCATTAAACCAGCATGGATTTCCTGTGGGACGCCAGTATATTCATATATGCCTCCCCTATAGAATTTAATATGTAATTTTTGGACACTACTTCTATATCCTACAGATTCTAAATCACTTGATATGACTTTTTGCATTTTAATACTTTCACCCCCTAACCTTGATATTAGTAGGTATATAATATTTTATGCTTATTTGTTAATAAAATTTGTGTAAAAATAAAATTGAGTTTTTATGATTTGGTATAACATTAATAAAATAAGAGAAAAAAGAGGTGTAGATAATGGATTGTGAGGTTTGTGGTAAAACAATAACTAATCAGAATATAACTGGATTAACATATCAATCAGTTTATCATGGATTCTGTAGTGAAAAATGTAGAAAAGAATATATAAAAAAGGAGAAGTGTTTTTAATGTCATCACCCAATCGAGTGAATTATGAAGAAAACCATGTTGAAATTTTACTAAAACCACCCAAAGAATACACAAGTAATGAAGAATTATGGGCTTTGGTGGATAGGAATGATTTTAAAAAAATTGTTAATTATTATTGGAAAGCAGAATATCAAAATGGTTTAATTGTTGCAGTTACAAGAATCAAAGGGAAAATGGTTCTAATGACTGAAATATTATTCCCTAAACTCAAAAGATTACATAGAGTGAACCGTCAAAAAAGTTTAGATAATCGTAGAACTAATATTAAAGCTTGTGTTAATCTAAAAAAACAAAATAAAACTATAAAACCTAAAAATAAAGCACAATCAAAATTACCTAAAAGTATTAATAAAATTCCTGTTAATTCTTTAGTTTATGATAAATTTTCTAATGCTAAAAAAGAGTTAGGTTTTCAAAATGATAATGATTTTTTAAATTACCTGATCTCTGAGAATAAATTAAGTTTTTTTGAAAGAATTAAAAATAGAATATTAGGGCTAAGATTATGACAAGTAAATCAGGAAGAAACTTGAATCGTAGGGAAATAATTAAAGCAATAGTTCATACTTATCTAAAATTCAATCAAAAAGCTACAGCTAATGAACTAGCATTGTTTATTAATGAAAATAGTTTATTGCAAGGCACTGTTACAAATGAATATATTAGTAATATTCTTGGTCGTGCTACTTTTAAATGCTATCCTAAAAGATTTAAGAGTGATAATGGTGTCTGGAGATTAAACGTATGATGGAGGATGTAATTATTGATGAAAGCTACAAGTCATATTTTGGCATGTTTGGAGCAACTAAACTAATAAATCATATTTGTAGTAACTCTTATTTTTATAATAATTTATTTAACTATGAAGATAATTATGTTAGCTTAAAAAACACTCTTAAATTACTTAAAAGGATAATTAAATATTTAATTAAAATTCATTACTGGAAATACTCTTATAAAGTGTTGAATTTTAAGTGTAAGCTTTTTAAGAAAATTAAAAGAATTGAAGAATTAGAAGAGGAGGAATAATTATGAAAAATAAAGAACAAATAGATAATAAAATTAATGAATTAAAGGATGATATCCCTAAACTTGAAAAAGATTATGATTACTGGAAAGATATTAGAGATAATACTGATAGTATAAAAGAAAAAAAAGAAGCTAAAAGTAAAATGGAATCAGCTGATAGAATGATAAATAATAACTTTGCTATGACTAGCATTTTACACTGGGTGAAACAATGAAAAAGATAAATGTCATGCCAAATGAAGAAATATTTCATAGGAAAGGGTGCAAAAAATGAATAAAAAAGAGATAATTAAAATATGTAAAGAAAATGGATTTGAAAAAATAGAAGATGATGTCAGCATAGGAGAAGTTTATCATATACCTTATGAAACTGGAATAGTTATAAACAAAATGAATATAGCTAGTAATTATATTGATATTTCAAAAAGAATATGGTTTTATTTTAAAAGAGGAGAATCAGCTCCCTACTGCACAGGTCATATAAATTTAAATGAAATAGAAACATTTGATATTGAAGTTGATAGTGAGAATCCAACATAAAAATAGTGTTTATCATGATTATTAGTGTAACTGATAGTATTTATATTCATATTGGGAAAGAACCTAAACTAGAAGAAAAAGATTTTGAAGTAGAGGGAAAAACTGTTTATTATGATGATGAATGTCTGTCTGCTAATGTGGAGGATATTTTGAATTCTTTGAATAATGAAACAGTTATTTTTTGTATTGCTATAATGAATTATTTTATTGGGATATATAAAGATTAAATTTTTATAGTGGTGTTTTTATTGTTGGCCAATACTAAAAATGAAAGGAATATTGAATTTTTAATAAATAAGTATAAAACTAAACAGCCTGGTGAAAAATGGGATAAAAAAAGAGAAAAGGAAAATGGAAAAGGTGCTTGGAATATGAAACAAAAAATAAGGATTGCACAAATAATGATGGGTAGATTAAATATAAAAGGAAAAGATAAAGAAAGAGTCATTCGTATTATTAAAGATATAGATGACTTTAAGCAAATATGTGCTAATTGTAGTAATGAAAAGATTATTGCTGTAATATGTTTTTATATAATGAAAATTAATAATACTAGTATAAAAATAGAGGATTATAAAGTTTTTATAGAAAATAAATTAAATGAAAAATCATGTTTGACAATAATTACAAAGATATGTAATTATTATCAAACTAAAACAATTATTCTGTGATAATTTCTTCGAATATTTCAATATCAATTGTTAGTGTTTCTGTGGAAGGATAGTTTAATTCTATTTCTCTCTGGATAGGACTATCTAAATTTAAATTGCTTATATCATTTTTATCATAGTTTAAACTATTCAGATCTTCTTCCATTATGCTATGGTTGATATGGGTTTCAAAATCTTCTTTTTGGAGGTTATCTAGTGAAGATTTTTTGATTTTTAATAACCTCTGTTTTTTATTATCATCATTGACTTTATAAGATAATTTTTTCACTTCTTGGCTCAAGATAAATCCTGTTTCTTCAAATATTTCAAAAGATCTTATATCATATTCTTTGTCAAAATCTTTAAAATTTGCAAGCCTTTCAATAAATTCTATTTCATCATAAATATATTCAAAATATATATTTCCTATTTCTTCTATTGATATTTTATTTAAATTTTTTTGAATTAATTCAGATTCATTGTTCATTTCGTCTAAATATTTTTGATATTTTTTTTCATTTTTGGCTTCATTTAAACCTCTTTTTATGTTTATGTTAATTATTTTCACACTATCTTCTATTTCTGATACTAAAATTTTTATTTTTTTGTCATTCATAATAACACTCCAGTTATATCATTATTGTTTTAGAATTTATATTATTTATTTCTTTTTACCCCGCCACTGGTACATGTATATATGGTGTGAGGAAATAATAATGTTAATTAAATTCACACATGGAAAAAATTATATTAAAAAACCTTCAAGTTTTGCAAGAGATTCCTCTGATGAAATAAATTATGATGAGAGATTAGCTCTAGGAACTACATTAAAGTTTAACAATCCTAATATATCGATTAAAGGTATAAAATTTTGTCATGAATGTCATAATGATAAAATAAGGCATGTTCGACATTTAGATATAGTTTACTGTGAAAAATGTGGTCTTGTTCTAAGACAAGGTTTAGAAGATTATACTCCATTAGAATCTGCTAGTTTTCCTGTTACAAGTATTGAACATAAGAATTGGAAAGCTAAGTTGTTAAATGATAGGATTAGTGTTTCGATGGATAAAAATTTTTAATTATTAATAATTGGGTCATCTTCAGCTAATAGTATTTAGATTAAAAAATAAGGTTTATAGTAAATAAACTATTTTCACCCCCTATTTTTTTGTACAAAAGTTGTTTTTATTATTATAATTTTTTTTTATCCATCGAATGACTAATTTTTATTCTTATTTTATGTTTAATATTTACAAAGTATTACTTTTCAGCTCACCTGGAAAAATGATCACAGCAGTATTTTTTGAGTTTCTTTATAAAGGAAGTGCAAAATATATGATTTTTAGTAATACTTTTTAATATTTTAGATATTTTTAATATTTTTTTTATAATTTTATTTTTTTGGAGGGGGATTTAATGGATTTATTAATTTTTTTAGCTATATTAATAGCTATTGTAATTAGAATTTGGATTGAAAAAGGTTATTTTTTACTACCTAAAGTTTACACAAAAAGTGGTAAGACATATTTCCAGCTAAATATTATAGGAACTATTTGTACGGCCTTGATAACTGTTCTTATATTGTATCAGGCACAACCTGAATTGTTCCGTACTTTTATTGGTGCTTTGATCACTGCTTATACTATTCCTCATTTATTTGATAATGTTGTTAGTAAAGCTATACCTAATGAAGAATAGTAAAAGGTGGTAATATTGGTAGGTCGTGATGATGATTATCAAGATTCCGCTATAATCTCAGAGAATAATCCTATTGTCAATTTTTTACAAACTCAGATAAATGAATTAAAAGAGAAAGTTAATTATTTTGATGACTATTGTAAGAAAAAAGAGTATAATAATGGTAAAAGGCAGGCTAAAATTGATCAGATTATAGAAGATATGGATGATCTTGACCGTAATCAGAAAGAAGCATTGAAAACTTTGCTAGCTGATTCGGAATGTCGTGACGATACTTTACAATGTAAAATCGATTATCATGATAAAGAAATTAATAACATTAAAGTTTCTATTGCTGAAATGCCTAATAAAATCACCAAACAAATAGCTATTCTTTTATCAATATTTGGTGGAGCAATGACGGTCTTATTATATTTAAATGATATCATAATATTTTTAATATCAATAGCACATTAAAATTTTAATATATTAAATATAATAAATATTTTATTTTTTTAGATTCCTAAAAAAAGTTTAATCAATGTTTCATGACAATAATAAGTAGGCTGTTTTACCAAAGAGATAGATACTTCTGAGGGATGTTGCAGTCTTTTATTTTTCTCCAAAAAACTAAATCTTATCATATTGTCATGAAACATTGATTAAACAAAATATTCATTCTCATTTTAAATAAAATTACTATTATCAAATATCATGACAAATCGTGATAAATATATCAGAAAAATATCAATCAAATATCAATTTTCATTATTAAGTTTCTTTGGTGGTTAAAATGACATCTACTGACAATGGTTATGAAAATGTTGATAGTGTCATTGATGATATTAGGCAAGAGTTTCTTTTTGGTACTGTTGATGATGAGGGTGTTAAGCAGTTTTTAACTATTACTCAGTTAGCTGAGAAGTATAATGTTAGTTATAATACTTTGAGGCAGAAGTATTCTGCTCCTGAGAAGTGGAGAGAGGAAAGAGAGGATCTTAAAAAGAAGATTCAAGAGAAGGTTAATGATAAGAAGACTGATCATGAAGCTGAAAAGATTGTTCAGATTGATAGTGTTTATGAAAATGCTTTTTCAAAGCTTAGAAAATTAACTGTTAATTCTATTGATTCTAAGATAGCTGAGAAGGTTCAGAGTTATGAGTTGATTAATTTTGCTAATACTTTGATTACTTGTTATGAGGGTGAGAAGGTAGCTCATGGTGAATCATTAGATCAAGATAATAGTAGTGGATGGGATGCTCTTGCGAAAGCGTTTGAAGAACCTCCAGACTCGGAGAATGAAAAAGAGTAAAACCTTTGAACTTAAACCCTTTGGAAAATTAAGTAGAGGTTACTTACACCATTCAACTTATTTTATAAATATTCAGCACGGAGCTATAAGATCATCTAAAACTATTTCTAGTATTGTCAGATGGTTGAAGTTTATTAAAACTCACCATTATGATAATTTTCTAATGACTGGGAATACTCAGACTAGTCTGTATCGTAATGTCTTAAAGCCAATGATGGCTATTTTAGATGGCTTAGGTATAAGTTATGATTTTAGAGAAAATAAGTATATAGAGATTGAAGGAAATATTTGTTGGCTCATGGGTTTTAACCATGAAGGTATGGCTGGGCGTATTCCTGGTGTTACTCTTGGTGGTTGGTATGCTGATGAAGTCAATACATACCCTAAGACTCTTGTTGATTTAGCTCTTGATAGATTAAGTGAAGAAAATTCTCAGGCATTTTGGACTCTTAATCCTGATAATCCTTATCATTATATTTATTCTGAATATATTGAAAATGAAGAGAAAAAATCCAATGAAATGGTTAAAGTTTGGAATTATACTATTTGGGATAATCCGAATTTATCTGAACAATATATTGAAAGAACAATAGCTAGATATCCCAAAGGTACTCTTAATTATAAAAGAAAAATTTTGGGCCTTGCAGCTGTAGCTGAAGGAGTTATTTATTCAAAATTCACTGAAGGTCTAAATACTTTTGATCATACTTGTCCAGAATATGAAGATATTAAATATGATAAATATGTTTTGTCCACTGATTATGGTCCTGCCAGTGTTTCAGTTGTTGGATTGTTTGGAATAATCAAGAAACTTGATGGTAATGAATATCATTTATTAGCTGAATTTTATTATGATGTTAATGATCCTAAAAATAATGGAGTGCAGCTATCTGATAAAGAACTTGTTGATGGAGCAATCAAATTACTAACCTATCATGGTAAAATATTAAAATTAGCTAAATGGTATACTCCTCACGATGCAGCTAGTTTAAGAGCTGAAATTAAGAAACATAAATATCGTGGAAAACCAATTCCACAAAAACCATATACTCCTGATGTTCTTAATGATATTCAAGAAATTCATACTCTATTTGCTAATTCAAGATTTAAAATAAGTAAAGAATGTGTTAATAGTATAGCTCAAGCTCAGACTTATGCATGGGATGAAAAAGCCAGAAATCAAGGTGAAGAAAAACCATTGAAAACTAAGAATAATGATCATTGTCCTGATATGTGGAGAGCAGCCATACTTGGAACTAGAAGCATTGTAGATAATCCATTTACAGAATCAGAAGATACTTACGAATCATACCAAATGGAGTAAAAAAATATGGGAATAAAAACTACTATTAAAGCAGCTGCAGGAAACATTAACAATGCTTTATTTAAAAAACAATCAAAAGACACATACACCAAGGAACAAGGCGAACTTGATTTTCTGTATGATGAAGATTATAATAAAAAAAGATCCTATAAAGATTATCGTAAGATGCTGAAAGACCCCCAAATTAAGACAGGAATTAATATATTAACTTTCTTTTTACTTTCTCGTGAGATGAAAATAATTGCTTTTTCAGATACTCCAGAAGATAAAGCAGCAGCTGATTTTATTAAATATGCCTTAAAAAGCATGAAAACTAACACAAGGCAACTAAGGAAAAATCTGTATTCTGCTATAAAATATGGTTTTAGTGCTAATGAAATAGTTTATACAACTAATCAAGATAAACAGATAATTATTCATGGAATTTATCCTATTGATCGAGGTACGCTGGAACATGAAGAAAGATTTAAATTTAACAAATCAACTGGTGATTTAGAAGCTATTATTCAAAAAGAAGATGAGGATAAGAAGATCACTATCCCTATTGATAAAGTTTTAATGTATAGTTTTGATGCCGAATTTAATGATCCCAACGGTGAATCAATACTAGATGCTTTATACGATAGCCATTATGTTAAAAAAAGGTTTGAAAAATGGTTAGCTATTTTCATTGAAAAACATGCCAGCCCTACATTGATTGGTAAAATTTCAGAAGCCAGTCAAGCATGGAAAGATACTCTTAAAAAACAATTAGACGAAATCCGGCAAGGCAGAACCAATATGACTATTGGTGAAGCTGATGATGTTGTTGTATTGGAATCTCAGAATAAAGGTGAAGCTTTCTTTAAAGCATTGGAAAGATTAGATGATACAATATTTAGAAGTTTATTCATAGGAAATCTTTTATTAGGTCAAACTAGTACTGGTTCTTATGCACAATCTCAGACACAATTAACTGTTACCAAGTTAATCTTAGATGGCATTCATGAAGAAGTAGGTATTGAATTTCAGGGATTATTTGATAAATTAATAGGGTTTAATTTTGAAAATGCTAACAGTCCTAAATGTGTTTTTGAGAAATTTGAAGATAAAGATTTAACTGCACTTTTAGAAGCTATAAAACCTTTCAGTGATGATGGAACACTTGATTTAAATACTCAATGGTTTAAAGAAATAATAGCTAGTACTATTAAAGAGTTATCTGGAATTACTGTTGATAAAAATAATATCACTCAATCAGATATGGATGATGGTCAAAATAACTTAGATGATATTCCTGGTAAAAAAGATGAACCTTTAAAAGATGGTCTTGGAAGTTTAGCTGAATTATAATGGAGTGTTTGTTTTGTCAAATAGTAATGCTAGAAGACAAGCTAACATTAATGCTAAAAAGTTTGATCAATTAATGAAGGACATTCAAAGAGATGTTACTAGAAGAAGTAAAAACTCTAAAAATTTAGATATTTGGTTGAACAAATTAGGAGCTTATGTTAATACAAATCCTTTTGCTCCTGGAGGTTTTAAACATACTGAAATTATAGGAATATTAGAAAATATAATGAGTAATGCTAAATTTAAAGGATTAGCTCGTGGAGGTACAGCTGAACTCGTTAAAGGAGTTATTAGTGAAAATACGATGCATTATGTTACTCGTATGGGAGATGATATGAAAAATAATCTCCGAAAAATAGCTGTTGATGCTTATAATCAAAATATGAATCCTCACCAGATAGCTAAAAAATTACAAGATGAAGTTCAAGGATTATCTAAAACTCGTGCTAAAGCTATAGCTCGAACAGAGACTATGAGGGCTAATAATCTTAGTAATTATGTTAATGCTAAATTGAATATGGGTGCTAAATCTTATAAAGTTATTAGTGCTAGTGATTGCTGTGAAAGATGTGACCGTATTTATAAGAATGGTAAAGTATGGTTTGATATAGATGATTTAGAATATTTTCCTCCGTTACATCCTAACTGTAGGTGTGTTGTTGTGTTTAGTACTCGAACAGCAGCTGAAAATAACATAGGATTAAATATTGAATATGAGAACGAAATTAAATCTTTTCAAAATAACACTTCTAAATTAAATCATGAAGTAGTAACAATTTTTGATAATAATGGTAAAAAATTATTGGATATGCATAAAGGAAGTGAAAATAGAGTATCAATTCCAAAAAATATATCTGATATTGGTAAAAGCAAAGGTTTTGGATTAAGTATGCATAATCACCCTTCACAAGTTTCAATACCATCACAAGGAGACATTAGAAATTTCATAATTACTAAATCACAATATGGAGTAGTAACTGGCAAAAATAATTATTCTATAACTATAATTAAAAATTATTCTTTAGCAAATAAAAGAATAGATGGTATATTAGCACGTTATAGAATTGGTATGAATAATGTCAAAGATGAATTTGTTAAAAACAATTCAAATATCATAAAAAATATTAAAAAACAATATCCTAATGACCCTATTAAACAAAATAAAGAATTGAGTCATGAATTTAAAAATTATGCTCAAAAGAATCATGATAAAATAGTTAAACAATTAAATAATGAATTAAATAGATATGATATAGATATATTATTAATGTGATTTATTATGAGTGATGAAAGATTAGATGGTGGATATGGATTCATTGGAGATATTTCTTTAACTATTCTTTTAGAAAATATGTCTCCAAAAGAAAGAAAAAAAGCTATAGAAGATTTTCAAAAGGAAAATCCAATAGCTTTTAAAGAATTCTGCAAAGATCATCCAGAACTTATCAAAGAATTAGAAATTAATATTAATTAATTCCTATCAATAATGGTAAGATCATAACTATTATTTTTAAAATTAAATCAATTGAAATATCAAATTCAATTTCTATTATCATAAAATTTCACCTCCTATTATTTTTTTTGAGAATTCTATTCTCATTATATAGTTTAGCTAAACTTTTCATCATTTTCAAAAATTCTTTCTTTTTTATATTAGTTTCGTCGAGTTGTCTCACTTTTTTTGAAAGTATAATAATCATACTGATGTTTAGCTAACAATGTTTTTATAAATTTAATTCTCTCCCTCCTTATTGGGCTTAGCGATAGCTATAAACAAATAAGTGATTAATTATGAAAGGTAGTAAAATATGGGGTGTTGGAAAACATCACCTCTTTGTCGGTGGAAAGCCCACATGGGTCTATGTCTCAGAGGACGCATTAAAAAAAGATTATAATATCCTTAAAGCTAAATTGCCTATTCCGATAGGCATAGACCATTTAGATAAAAAGATACTCCAAGAAAACAAAATCCTCCAGAAATTAGATTTGTTAAATGTAGGAGTAATTGAAGATGTTGAATTAAAAGACACAGGGATTCATATCTTAGAAGCTAAGATAACTAACCCAATAATAAAAGAACTGTATGATGAAAAAAAGCTACCAGATTTTAGTATGGTAGGAAATGTAAGTTTAAGCAAATGTAAAACAGGAAAAGTCGATTATATTGAAGACCATAATGTTATTAATCGTGTTGATTTTGTTGAAAAAGGAGCTTGTACAACTTGCAATGTTGAATATGGTCATAACTTGTTAGAAGCTAAATCTATAATAGGTGATATAATGGTAGAAGAAGGAAATAATGGAAATAATAATACTGATGGCCAAGAAGGGGAAAATCAAGACCCAAGCTTAGCCGATGTTGCTAAATCAATAACTAATTTTAAGAAAGAAGTTACTGATAAATTAGATAATATGGACGAGAGAATAACAGCTATTGAAGGAGGGGATGGTGAAGCAGGTAATGCTGGTGGTGAAAGTTCTGGAGATTCTGAAGAAGGTTCTGAAGGAGAAACAAAAGACCCAAAACTTGAAGCATTAGAAGCAAAAGTTGCAAGTATGGAAGCCAAAGCGGCTGAAAAAGAAGCAACTAGCTTAGTAAATGGCTATATTGAAGAAGGCAAAATACTCCCAAAAGATGTGAAAGATCATGTAGAATTAGCATTATCAGAACCAGAAGGATATCAAAAGATAATGGCAAAAGCACCAGTTGTTGTTGAAATAGACAAAAGACACTCCTCAGCAGAAGCAGGAAATCCTGATAATGATGAATCTGAAGAGTATACTGATAAAGATTTTGCTGAAGATTATGAAGCAGCTTATGGTGAAAAACCAGAATAAATAAGGTGTAAAAATGATAGAAAATGAAGAATTATATTTCAACCCTGGGGAAACTAATATTCCTATGGAATTGAACGAAGGAGACATGGAATATGAATCAGATGAAGAACAAGAGTTCGGAACTGGTGATTCATGGAGGTTTTCAAATAAGATAAAAAAAGATTATAAAGTAATCCTTGATCCTGATGATCCTCGTACTGTTAAAAAAGCACCACCTGGTGCTAAACAAATATTAGGTGTTGTCATTACAAAACCTAAATGGCAGAAAGGACAGAGACCAACTGAAAGCGCAGATAATGGTGCATATACTAGAAGAATAGCTACTGTACAAGTAAGAGCAGATTATGTAACTACTGAAACTCTTGAACCAACAAACGCAGCAATTAGTCCTGGTGACAGTATTATTACTGGAGCTACTACTTTTGATTGTGTTGATAAAGCAACTGCGGAGAACACTACTCGTACCTTATCTAGTGCAGATGCTAATAGTGGTGACAAAGTTGTTGTAGCTTATGGTTTCTATGGTAAATTAGAAGATTAAGGAATTGATATTTATGTCTGTTATAACAATTAGCCCTGAAGCGGCTTTAAATCCAAAATTTATTGAAAAAACAATAATGAAAAAAATGGATCCTTTATTATATTTTAAGGATTTATTTCCAGTTGTAGATTTAAAAGGAGCAACCACATTTAAATTCTATGTTGATGAAGAATCAGCAGAAGATGAACTTCAAGCAGGTAAAATGCAAAGACCTGTAACAGTAACCGAACTTGGAGACTTAAGTAAAGTAAAAATAACTCCTATCAATAAAAAATTAGGAGATACTTACATGTTCGGTTTAAGCATGGAATTCTCCCAGGAAGTCTTAAACAATCAAGAATATAGCGATGAAGTTTTAAGAGCAATTGAAAGATACTCTTATGCAATGGCCCGTAAAATCAACTTAGACCATATTGACACTATGCTTGATTATGCAACAGCTCCAACAATTACTTTAAAAGATGGCCAATGGAAAGACAGTGCTGCTATTGATGATGACATTATCAATATGCAAGAAGCATTAGACCAAGAAGGATATGACTATGAATTAACTGATTTCTACACCCCTAAACAACATTACTATGAAACCAAAAGGTTTTACAATTCCCTTGATGGTAAATTCAACCCAGATGATGTTGAAGGTTCTAGAATGACTAATGTTAAATCTAACCTTAAAAAAGGTGGACTATTAGGAATGGATAAAAAGATTCAACCACTTACAACTTACAAGAATATTAATAAAAAATATAGTGTTGATCCTAAAAATAGTCTTGTTAATGTTAATAGGTATACTCAGGAAAAATGGCCTTATAAAGAAATTGTTGATATTTGGTCCCATATGGGTATAGCTGTTAAACATCCAAGAGCTATTCTCCATCAAACAGGATTATAAAAATTATAATCTTTTATTAAATTATATTTTTTTTTAGGTGATATATTATGGTACTTAAACATAAATTTCACAAATTAGCTCAAGGAAGAAAGATTATTCCTAAAAGATTATGGGATATACTTATAGACTTAGATCAAAGAATAGATGATGATGCCGAAGTTAATAGCTTAGCTACTTCTGTAGCTAGTGGACCAGGTTATACTCAAAACCAATTAAATATTGCTTTTGGTGATGCCAGTTCTGAATTAATCCCTGAAAGTTTTGTTGGAGTTTATACTAATGAAAATGATGGTAAAAAGTATTTAGTGACAGTATCTAATGGTGAATGGAAAGGAATTTTATTTAATGCAATAAGTTAGTGATAATCATGCCATATGGTGATGCAGAAACTGTTAAGCGTAAATTATCTTTGGATGATGGAGTAAGTCCTGATGATGAACTTATTGAGGATGCTTTAAAAACAGCTAATGCTGAAATTGAAGGAAGATTAAAAAATAATCTTCTTAAAATTACTGGTTCAGATAATATTCTTGATGAAGTAGCTAATTACTATGCTTCTGCTGAAGCATTAGTTCCTAAATATGATACTACTGAAGATGAAAATCAAAAAGCTAAGTATTGGAATAGTAGGGCTGATGCATTATTAGATGAATTTATTGAAGGAGCTATTAAAGAGCAGAATAATAATAAACTTGATGATAATCCTTATTCTGTTAGCACTACCAATAATGGTAGTACTTATGGTGAAATACTAAGAGATTAAACTGAGTATTAGGAGTTTTTCTAATGATTGAGATAGAAGCTGATTACACTTCATTATACAACAAGTTGATTCAAAAGAGAGATCAAGCTCCTGATAGATTAGCAATAGTTGTTAATGAATCAGCTATGGCAGGTCATGGTATTGTTGTTAGTAAGGCTCCTATTGATGAAGGTACTTTGAGAGGTTCTCATCGTGTTGAAAGTAGAGGTTTGTTGGAAAGAGTTATTTTTCCAGACCAAGGAGTAGCTCCTCATGCTCTTTTTGTTATTCTTGGAACAAAACCACATATAATTATGGGTAAACCTTATTTATCTTTTAAAGGTAAAAATGGAAGAGTTTTGTTAGGTAGGAAACTTAAAAATGCAACTAAGCCAGGAATTGTTCATCATCCTGGAACTAAACCTAATGATTATATGAAAAAATCAATACCTGATATAAAATCAGAAATAGAATCTAATCTTGAAGAATTTAAAAATTGGCTAATAGAATAAAATTAGGAGATAATTTTTATGGATTCAAATACATTAATAGAACAAATTGATCAAGCTCCTAAAGCATTAACAAAACTAATGGAAGAACTAAAAGTAGATGATAACCCTGCTTTTAAACAAGTACTAAGAGGATTCCCAGAAAGTAGCATAGGGTCATATGGTGGAGACATTGGAGTTTGCTATCTTAAAAAAATAAATTTTGAATCCGATTTAGATGAAACATCACTTCCTGAATCATTAGATATTACATTAGGAATGATTTGTAAAGGAACTAAAACCCTAGTTCATGATAAAATTGTTGAATTAAATTTGCAGGTTCTCCAAAAATTCTTAGAAAAAAGAGAATGGTTTACATTAAATGGAAATGTTGAATCAACTGTTATTCAAGATCATGAGATCTATATTGAACAAACAAAGAAGAGTTTATTAACAACATCTGTTTTTGAATTAAAATGCAATTTAGAATATCTTGAATTAGAAAATAATATGGATGCAAAAGACATATCCTAGGGGGATAATTTAATATCTTTTGATGATTAAAATTTGGAGGTTTATTATATGAAGGAACTTGAATTATTAGATAATGTGGGTGAAGCCACCGCATTAAAATTAAAAGATGCAGGTTATGATACTTTTGATAAAATAGCTAATGCTAAAAATGAAGAATTATCTTCAAAGATAAAAGTCAATGAGGAAATAGCTATTAAGATTATTGAATCTGCTAAAAAGAAATTAAAAGAAAACGATAATGAGGATGATGGAGATCAAAAAGACTTAATTATTCTTGAAAATTTTAAAATAAAAAAAGGGATACCTAACCATATTTACAATGGCTTTAAGGTACACTTGAAAGCAAAAGATGATTCTAAATTTGAATATAAAGAATTAGAATCAAAATATAAAGAATTCTTAAATAAAGAAATTTGAGGAATAAAATATGATAGAATCAAGAAAAATGGATATTACCGCTGAACATAAGCGGGAAGAAATATCAAGTATTCCTGGAATGGCCGGGACAGTTGCTATTATTGGTAATTTTGAAAGAGCTGATCCTTTCACCATAATTGTTGCTAAAAGTCTTCCAGAAGCACATATCAAATTAGGAGATAGTTCTCTTTATTCTGGATCTAGAGGTTTGAAGTATATTTTCAAACCTGATTTAATTAATAATATTTCTGGTTCAAGTAAAATTCTTGCTATACAACCAGGAACAAGAACAAAAGCTACATTAACAATTAATTTCCAAGGACAAGAATTAATCTTAGAAAGTGTTTCTGGTGGAGAATGGGGAAATGATATTAAAACCTCATTAACCGAAGGAACTAGTAGAGATTATCAGTTTATTTTTGACTTGAAAGGGGAAAAGAAAAGATTTGATAATAAAACTCCTCAAGAAATTGCAGATAAAATCAACAGTACTAATCCTTATTTAAATGCTACATTGAAACCTAAAGCTGGTGCAGTATATGCAGAAGTTTTAAATCAAAGTTTAACTGGGGGGACAGAATCAGCTAGTTTAACTATTAATGATTATACTGAAGCATTAGAATTCATTGTTAAAGAAGATATTGATGTTTTAATATTAAGTGATGTAGTTGATGATAGTTTTAAACCAATAATTAGTGAATTTTTGGAAGATAAAAAAGCTAAAAACAACAGATCAATAAGTTTAGATTCAATAACTCCATCAGATACTAATGATTCTAAAATAGGTACTGTTGAAACTGCAAGATCCACTGATAGTTTTTATATCAACCAAAATATTCAAGTCAGTGATGAAGAATTAAGTCAATCTGATTCAATAGCTCGTATTGCAGGGATTATTGCAGGAACTAAAGTTAACCAATCATTATCTAAACAAACCATCACCGATATTCAAAAAGTTGATCCAGTTTTAACTGATAAAGAAGTTGATGAATTAACAGACAAAGGAATAATCTGTTTAGAATTAATCAATAGAGAAAACAATGAATATGGTATTTATTCAGCTGTATCTTCATGTATTGAAACTGATAGTAATGGTAAAAAAGTACCTGAATCAGAATTCCATGCGGTTCGATCTCAAATTTACATAGAAAAACATTTTAACGGATTACTTAAAGAAGCTCAAGGAAGTACAGGCAAAGCATTATCTTTGTTAGGTGTAAATTCAATATTAAATCAAGGAGTGAAAGATATTCTGGATGAAAAGCTATGTATATCTTTAGAGGCTGAAGCTGAAGAAGATCCTGAAAATAGTGATGGATTTAGAATAAAATATAAAGGAGTTCTTAATGGAATTGTTAATAAAATCCATAATGTATACTCATGGACTATGGAGTGATTATCATGGCAGTTAAAGCAAATGTAATGATTAAAGGTAATAGGATACCTCATCTTGTTAAATATGAAAATACTCTTGATGAAAGTAGTGAAAAAACAACAACTTTTGATGGTGATTTACTTGATGAAAATGAAACTGACCGTAAATTTAGTATAAGTGGTGTTAGAACAAAAGAAATGTCTAAAAAAGAATTAATGGATGTTACTGCAAATGTTCCAGGAGGATATCCTGTAACTGTTGAAGATGTTGATACTGGAGACATTACTGATTACACAGGAGTTAGAAGAACCAGTATTAAAGATGGCAAAGAAGGCAGGAAAAGAGCAACAATTGATGTTGAATTTGAAGCAGAAACTGTAAACGTTAGATAAATATAATATAAAAACTTTTTTTGATAGCATTTTTGATTAAGGCCCTTCGGGAGGCAGCGAACGCTATCAACAAATTATCAATTTTATAATAGGAGAATAAAATCATGGCAAAAGAAGAAAAAACTGAAAGAGAAGAACTAATCGACGATTTAATAGATGAAAATGACTTACCAGAAGATATTGAAGTTCCTTTAGATGATATTGAAATTGAAGCACTCATCAACAACTGTGACGAAATCATGCCAAGAAGAGTAGAATACTTCAATCCACAAAAAAATGAAAAAAGAGCAATAATTATTCATATAAAACCAATTTCTCATGGAAAACACACACAATTACAAAATCTTGTTAGAAAAAATAAAAATAAATCCATGGTTGAGGAAGTACTTAAAAGACAATTATTCAACTCCAAAGGAGAGCAATTATCACCAACTCAAATAGAAAAATTACAAGCAGGATTACCTGAGGCCGCATATGAAGAAATAAGATATATTAGTGGATTATTCAGAGATAAAGGTCAGGAATTAATTGTTAAAGAAATAGTAAAAAACGATTAGATCCTCGAGAAGAGGATCATAATAAATTAGCAGGATATTATCCATTCATTATGGATAAAAAACACCCATTTGCACCAACATTAGGACAAATAACTAATTTTCAAAAACTTGTATACTACGCTGCTATTGAAATTCATAACGAAATGCAACCTGGCTCTGAAGAGGATTGATTAATATGGCACATCTAGATGATTTAATAATCAGAATAAAAGCCATACTCGACAGTGGAGGTTTTGATCAAGCAGCAAATAAAGTCAAAGATGTAGGAGATACTGCAAATCGTGCAAGTAATGACCTAGCTAAGATGGGTAATGATGGCCGTTCTTCTTTTATGCAATTACAATATGGAGCTAATACTTCTCTTAGTAGTGTTAATAAAAATTTACAATCGGTTGATACTAATAGTACGGGTCTTTGGAGTAATATCAAACAAGGAGCTAGTAGTGCATGGAGTAGTGTTAAAGAGAGTGCTTCAAGTGCATGGTCAAATATAAAATCAGGAGCTAGTAGTGCAGCTAGTAGTATAGCTAATAATTTTAGTAATATAAAATCTACTGTTGGCAATGCGATGGAAGGCATGCAAGGAGTTGGCGGCCTTGTTGCTGGAGGTTTAGGTGCTGTTGGTCTAGGGGCGGTTTCTGATATAGTGGTTAATACTTCTGCTAAAGCTGAAACTAATAAAATACTCCTTAAAAACATGACACAGACACAAAAAGGCGCTGATACATTATTCAAAACTGTTGATAATGCTACAAACAAAACTCTTGTTAGCATGCAACAAGTTATTCCTGCATTAAATGCTTTTAAAGCTGCAACTGCTGCAAATGAACAACAATTAAATGCCACTGCTCCAGGTGTGGCACAGTTTGGAAGTTTTGTTTATGCGATGACTGGAAGTGCAGCAAAGGCAGAAACGGCTATGTTCGATTTATCGAAAGGAATAAAAGGAGCTTATGCCTCTTTAGACCAATATGGGATAACAGAAGACGCATTAATGCGTACTGGACTCTGGACTGGAAAGACTGACGATGTAGAAGGATATATTGCAGCAGTTAACCAAGTTACTGGGTCTACTGATGAATTAATGGGAACCTTCACAGGATTACAAGCTACTGTTGGAAAAATATTTTCAATAGCCGGAAAACAATTAGGCCAAGATGTATTGCCTGTTCTAAAAAATATTCTTCAAGGGTTCATAGATTTCAATGAAGAAACTGGGGGCAACCTCACAAGAGGAATACTCACATTTGTTGGAGTATTAGGATTATTATTATCT
This sequence comes from Methanobrevibacter arboriphilus JCM 13429 = DSM 1125, assembly GCF_002072215.1. Classification (NCBI taxonomy): domain Archaea; kingdom Methanobacteriati; phylum Methanobacteriota; class Methanobacteria; order Methanobacteriales; family Methanobacteriaceae; genus Methanobrevibacter; species Methanobrevibacter arboriphilus. The sequence goes on along the minus strand of NZ_JXMW01000010.1, from coordinate 47,432 downwards.
GTAGGAACAGCTGCATCATTTATATGGCCATTAATAACAGCAGGAGCAAGTGTATTTGGAGGCGTTTTAAGCTTAGTAACTGGAGCATTAGGTATGAATACCACAGCAATGACTTTATCAGCAATAGCTAATGGTCAAGCGACAGTTAGTTGGGGAGCATTAACTGCTGCAATGTTAGCTAATCCTGTTTTTTGGATAGCTGCAGTAATATTAGGTGTTGCAGCTGCAATTGTAATTCTTAAAACTCAGACAGATCTTCTTGATAGTGCAAGTGATAAAGCAGGAAAATCAATGCAAACACTGAATAATCGACTTGAAATGTTAAAAGGTCAGGAAAAGGCGGCGAGTAAAAATATTGAACAACTTAAGAACAAATTGGATACTCTTGATAAAAGTAGTGCGGAATATGAAACTGTTTATAAGAATTATCAATCTGAAAAAGATAAGTTAGATAAAATTAAAGCAGATATCGCTGCTATTAATGGTGCTAAGGCCACTATTAGTGTAACTGTTCAGAAAGCAGAAGTTGATTCTTATAATAGGTCTAAAGCTGATCCTAAAAAATTAGAAGCGGCAGGAGTTACTCAATATCAGTCTGGTAATCCTCAGGATCTTGCAAATATTTATAAGCAGTCTGGTCAATTAGCATATTATAATTCTCTTGCTAATAAATCTACAAAAACTTTTAATGGATTAACTGATGCTCAACTTAAAACATTTGATGGAAAAAGATTAGGACAATACTCACAGAAAATGAGCGAAGTTGCTGATATTGAAAGTAAAATAACAAAAGATATACAGGAAAATAAAGAACCATCATGGATGGATCAAATGGCATTATCAAAGGCTAAAAAAGAGCTTGATGAAATGGCAGGAATTAATCCTTGGGATAGCGAAGATATGCGTATTAAAAAAAGAGATGCAATGGCTAATAATGATATGTCATTATTTACTGAAGGAAGTATTGTTAAACAGTTTGAAAATGCTGGAAAATGGATTGAAAATGGTTTTAATACATTAAAACAATTGATGTTAAATAGAGCCGCAGATATGACTAAAGACATTCCTATTATCGGCGACTTCTTTGAAAATCTAAAAGGCAATAAAGGAGATATTGGGGCAGCTATTGTTAAAACCATACAAGATATTGATTGGGCAGGTTTAGGTAGTGATGTTGGAGGTAAACTCATAGAAGGAATTAAAGGTATGATTGAAAGTATGCCTATAATTGGTGATATCATGAGATTGCTTGAAGGAGGATCTTCTTCTCTTTCAACTGGTGGTGAAAATTCTAATACTTCAGGTAATGGTTTTTCTATTCCTCAATTAAATTGGGGCAATTTTATAAGTTTATGGGGGATTGGTGATTGGGCAGGTAAAATTAGTAATTGGTCTGGCTGGGCTAGTAAAATAAACCAATGGGCAGGTTGGGCTAGTAAGATTAATCAGTGGACTAATTGGTCTAGCAAAATAACTAATTGGTCTAATTGGTCTAGTAAGATTACCACATGGTCTAATTGGTCTAGTAAAATAACTGCAGTTAATCTTGCTAATTATGTACTTGGTGCATTTGGTGCTGGTGGAGATGAGATTGGTGCTGGTGGAGATGTTGAGACTAGTTCTGTTTCTTCATCTAGTGTAACTACTAAAAGTGTTGTTAAAAGTAGCAAGAATTCTAAAAAAGTAATTATTGCTCCTGTTATTAAGGATGCTGTTATTACTGAGAAGGTTGATATTGATGAGCTTATTTCTAGGATTACTGGGCAAATTTATGCTGAAGTTGAAGCAAAAGGAATATTATGATAAAAATAAAAAAATCTATAATTAATTCTTTTATTTTATATCATTACTTCCTCAATGATATTAGCATTAGGATTGGCTCCAACACTTCCAGTTGAAACTTTTGCTTTAAAGGGACTATTAAAATTTCCCCCTAGTTTCATAGCATCTGATTGATAGATATAATATACTTTTCCATCATCTGATTGTATGGCTGCAAAATATCCTTCTTCATAAGCAGGTTCTCCAGAGGTTAATGTATGAACATCGACAGGATTAATGGTTATTTCTTCCCCAGAAGAAGATGATTGGGTAGTGTTTTCATCGTATAGGTCATTTAATTCATCTTCAGTAAGTCTTGATATGAGGACATAGATATGGTTGTCTATTTCAATATCATTGTTTAGATATTTAATATATATACTACTTGCACTAACATTTTCAGGGATATTTATTCTTTCACTAAATCGATTATTTTCTACTTTTACAGTTTTATTCAATTTTAAATCACTAGAATAAAGAATAATTTCGTTTAACCCAATTGCATCTCCAGCAATTACTACGGAAGAATTATTTCCAATTCCAATTCTTGATTCATCAAAACTAACAGAGGGAGTATAATCCATGTTATTTATAATTACAAGTGCACTAGTTATGATTATAATTAATAATATTATGGATATTCCTATAATTGCTGTTTTATTGTTTTTCAGTCCCATGCTTTCACCTTAATAATATGGATTTCCTTTGTATACACTTTTGATTTTCCCACTTAACTTTTTAATTTTTTTACCATTATTTCCATAAGCAGTTACAGTATATTTTTTACCTTTAATACTACCTTTAAGGGTTAGTTGTTTAGCAGGATATTGCGGGTAGTATCCATATTTACTCCATGTTTTTCCAGGCCTTTTAATTATAATGTTTTTCTTTCCTTGGATTTTAACACTTAGTTTTTTTACTTTATTAACATCAGCAGCCCTTTTTTTATCAGAACTTCCCTGACCATAAAAACCTATTGTAATTAAAGATTTACCATTGTATTCGGCCACTGTGTTTTTGTCTAATTTGTCTAATTTGAATGCTGTTGCAGAACTCATGGTAAATCCTGCTATTGCTATAAATAGTACCATTAATATTATTATTTTTTTTATTTTCATAATATATTTCACCATACATTTTTTTAACTATTATTTATTATTATTTGTTTTTTATTTATTATTTTCTATTTAATCTCAAAGGAGGTTTATTTTTTGGCTACTTATCTTACAATCAATGGAATTAATCTAAAAGTTATCCCAGATATTGATACTGATTATCAAATGAGAATGGCAGAACTTGATTACATTGGGCAAAATGGTTCATATACGGTAGGATTGGGTAATAAAGGACGTTTACTTGATTTTGATGTGCATGTCCGACCAAAGGATGTTCAAACTATTATTAAACTTAAAGACAATAATAAAGTTGTTAAGGTTGTTAGTAAATCTAAAGCAGCTTATAATGGTAAATATCGGATTAAAAAGTTCACAAGTAAAGAAAAGTTAAAACACTTTATTTTCACTATCCAATTACAAGAACATACTGCTTTTAATAAAACTACTAAAACTTTCACTAATTGGAAAGTAACTAAAAAATCAACTAAAAAGTCTAAAGCTTCTACAACAACTGGATTATACAAAGCATTGTTAAAATGCCCTACCCTAAAATATGGAAGTTCTAATACTAAATGTGTTAAAGTTTTACAGAAGTTATTGCGTTTAAATGGTTATTATATTACTTATAAAGGAGCTAAACTTAAAGTAGATGGTGACTTCAAAAAATATACTCGTTGGGCAGTTAAATTGTTTCAAAAGAAACATAAACTTAAACAAGATGGTATAGTAGGGCCGAAAACTAAGGCTAAATTCAAAAGCAAGGCAGGAGCTACTACTTCTAAAAATCTTGAAATCCTTTATAATAATTATCAAGATCCAAACAAGGTGATTATTTTATGAATATTAAACTTTATATTAATGGCACTTCAATCCCATTTAATAGTCTAGTTCATCATGATAGGATTTATTCTGCAAACACTCTTGAATTCAAAACCATGAAAAGAATGGGATTAATGCACGATGTTAGGCTCGTTGGCGATGTTCCAGAATTTGGAGGGGAATTAACAAAAAGAAAAGAAACAGTTGAAGCTTACAATTATGAATCAATGGATTATACTCGCTTATTACATGGAAAAATTAAGAAAACCTATAATAAAAAAACTGGTGACTATATAATTAAAACTATTTTAAAAGCCCGTAAAATGAGAACGGGAAATATTATTAAAACTAAAAAAAAGCACGGTAAGATTGTTTTTAAAGATGTTAAAGCTATTGACGCCATACAACAAATTGTTAATTTACAATATAATGATACAAGCGATTATGGTACAACCTCATCTAACAGTAATGATATTGTAACTCCTCCTCAAGCTGTCAATGGTACCTGTAATAAATGTGGTTGGACTCCTAAAAAGAAAGTTTCATTTGTTAATAAATGCCCTTTTTGTGCTAAAAAAGGGGAGCTCGGTAGGTTAAAGTGGTCGCCTAAAGGAGCTAATAAACAAGAATGGACTTGTAAAAAATGTAGTGCTGACTTTTGTGCTAAATGTGGCAAAGAAAAAATAAATGGTTCTAAAGTCTATTTAACCAAAGCAGATAATCAAACTAGTTCTACTAGTTCTAAAAAGAAAAGCACTAGTAAAACCCGGATGGAATTTAGTGTCAGTCCTGATGGCATTGGAAGATTAAAAAAAGTACCTAAAGAATCTAAAGGTTATGTTTTCTATCCAGGATCTTATAGTGATTATGATCTTACTTACGATGCAACTGACATTGTTACTATTGTAAAAGTCTATGGTGAAAATGATAAAGGTCTTTATTCTTATCATAATAAGAAAATGATAGCTAAATATGGATATATTAGTGAATTATTATTTGATAGTACTATTAAGACAAAAGCAAGGGCTAAAGCTAAAGCTAAAAAATTGTTTAAAGAAAAGGGGAAAGTAGAATTTGCAGGAACTATTAAAACAGCTATTCTTCCTAAGATGAAAGCAGGAATGAAAGTAGCTTTTAAAAGTCCTTATGGTGGTGCCGATACTTATTATTCTCAAGAAGTTACTACTACTGTTGATAGTGATACTGCTGAGATGAAAATTCAATTATTGGACGGTAAGCCTGCAAAACCTAGTGAGTGGACTTATTCTAAGCCTACTAGTAATTCTAGTTCTACTTCTACAAAAGGTGTTTCTAAAGTAGTTTCTGCTAAAGCTAAAGAATTAAAAACTCCTAAAGCTTGTCGTAAGTGGATAGATGCTAATATTGACTATGAACTTTATTATAATTATAAATATACTCCTGAACAGGTTATGAAGCGTAAATTAGGTAATTGTATGGATCAAGCAAGGTTATTCTGTCATATGGTGAAAGTTCAAGGTTATACTTGTAAAGTTGTCTGTGGGAAATATTGTAATGGAATAAAACATTGTAATGCTGAGTTAAAAATGAATGGCCGTACTATTGTAGTTGATACTGCTTGTAGTAAATTGAACAGGTTGTGATAATATATGATTGATGGAGACTTCAACGATGATTTTAATGAAGAAGCAGAGGGTGATAACGGAACTAAAACACTACTTGATGGTATCAGAACTAGTGTAAATGGTATGTTTAATTACACCGAGCCTCCAATCTTTGCTACTTTCGATAAAATGATTAATAATAGAGAGGCTAAAGTTTTTCCTGATGGTTGGAAAGATGAAGAAGGAAATCATGACTATTGGGAAGATGTATTAGTATTAAAACACACCAAAAATGATTTAACTAAAGGATGTAGGGTATTATTGGCTTTTGTTGATGGTAATATTGATAATCCAATTATAATAGGGGTTTTATAATGGTTGATGTTGATTACGGTTGTGATATTGATTCTTCGTTAGAAGTAGATCCATTAACTGGTGATTTTAAAATTGTTGAAGGTCTTGATAATGCAGCACAAGCCGTTAAAAATCGGCTTGAAACAAAATTAGATGAATTACTAATTTTAGGATATGAAAATTATGGTAATCAAAGCTTTGAAGAGCAGGGAAATACTGATATTGACACAGCAATTGGCCATATTGAAATATACACTAGAGATGCTTCATTAGAAGAACCATTGGTTAAAGATTTGATTAATATTAATATATCTTTTGAAAATAATTCAATTCATGGAGAACTTCTTATAAAACTTACCAATGGAGAGATAATTCCTACTAGTTTTGATATTAATGAAGAGGAGTAATGATTTTAATGGCTGATGAATTTGAAACAATTACAAATCAAGTGATTAGTAAAGAAGATATCAGAGATACAAAAATAAATGCTTTTAAAGATAGGTATGAGGAAGGTAAATGCCCTATAAATGACTTTGAAGAGGGCCGGGTTGCAAGAACAATAGTTGATAGTGATACTGATGATAGTTTTGAAATTAGATATCTTATAGATCATTTTGCAAGAATGGATTTTCCACAATTTGCTGAAGGCGGATTTCTCGATAAATGTGGTGAAAGAGTAAAATGTCCTCGTAAACCACCTATGAATAGTAAAGGTCAGTTAAAATTCTTTTTTCGAGATGGTGAAAGTAAAAATTATGATATTCTTATTCCAATGGCTACTATGATTAGTACTGATGATGATGAAGGTTTTGAAGTAGAAACTATAATAGATGTTATACTACCAGCAGGACAATCTGAAATATTAGTTCTTGCAGAAAGTATTGAAGATGGAAGCGAATATAATATATCTGCTGGGAAATTAACAATACTAAATACTGAGATAGATGATTTAGAAGTTATTAACCCTGAAGCTTTTACTGGTGGTGAAGATGCTGAAGACGATGAACCTTATCGTGAAAGAATATTAAATTCAGGCGAAGGTTTACTTGAAGGCAGTGAACCTTGGTTTAGGGCCATGGCTGAAAGTTATCCAAGAGTCCATGATGCAGCTATTTTTGTTAAAGAGGAAGGCCATTATAATATTGAAATTATTATCAATAGTCTTGAAAAACCAACACCAGACAGTTTAATCGATGATCTAATGAATTTCTTCTATCAAGACAGTATGAAGAAAGTAAGACTTAATCCATTTGTTAAAAAAGCTGAAACAATAACTGTAAATATTTCTTGTGTTTTAGATATTGATTCTAATTTTGACCCTACTAGTGTTATTAATAATGTTAAAAATGATATAATTGCTCATGTTTATGGGGGAACAACAAGCAAAGGAGTTAAACTAAAAGGAAAATATATTGAAGAAGAGTTATTACGTGTTCAGCTCTATTCACTTATAAGTAATGTTGATGGAATTATAAATTACGATCTAAATTTACCTGCTGAAGACGTTAGTGTATCTGCTGATGAAGTAATTGTTTTAGGAAATTTAGAAGTCATAGAAAGAAATTAAAGGTTTGTTTATTTATGAGCGAATATGGTCAACGCAGAATAGCAAAATTTCCAAGCCAAAGCCCAATTCATAATCCAGAAAATACTATGCATCAATTATTAGATGCAATGGGAGAATATGATGACTACTTAGAAGATATATTATTTAAACATGAAGAAAAGAAAGATCTTCGAACCAATTATTCTGATGAAGATGAAACTGAAGAAGATTATATTCTTGGTTTTCACATGTTAAATCTGATAGGAGAATGTTATAAAATCGTGAGATATCCTAATGAAAGTAATAATGATTTTAGAGCTAGAATATTAAGTATAATTGATAATGACGGGGGCATAAGTAGTCTAAAAAATATTATTAGTAAAATTTTAAGAATTGATAAAAATTTAGTGGAAGTTATTGAAAATGAAATGAGCTATTTTACAGTTGGAGATCTTTTAGATTCACGAATTGAATCTGTTAATTCTAAACCTTTAATTTCTAGAATTACTAATGTTGAACAACAATTAGTTGTTAATATTCCTGAAGGTTATGATACTAGTATTTTAGAGAGTTCTTTAAAGAATTGTGTTTTTGCTGATGTTAAAATATTAATTAACCCTAGTCAAACTCCTCCCCCATCAACTCCTGTGATTAGTGTTACTAACATCACTTCTGATAGTGCTGTAGTTACGTTTAGTTCTACTAATGTTACAAGCTATGATGTGTATTTAAATGATTTATTAATAGTTAATACTACAAATACTAGTTATAATTTAACTGATTTATCTGCTTCAACAACTTATATTGTGAAAATTGTAGCTAAGGGTAATGGAATTGCTGAAAATACTAAAACATTCACAACATCTGATCCTATGATGGAATTAGTTTTAGATAGTGCAATATTATATTACAATTGTGCTGAATCAATTATAAATTTCACAAATAACACTTTTCAAAATCTCGTTGGAACTACAAATGGAACATTAAATAATTTCAATTCATCACAATTAAATAATGGAGAATTATCTTTCAATGGAACTAATAATTATATTAACACTGGATTAAAACATAATGTACTCCAAAATGGATTTACTATTGAAGTAGTACTTGATACTATTGATAGAACTGCTACAATAGAAAATAGGGGTTTTATAGGAGACCATTCTCAGCCAAACCCGGGGTTATGCTTTTTCCAATTTGACCATTCAGGAGAATTTTTAAGTGGTATTTGGAGTTCTTCAGCCGATAATCGAATTATATTGTCTCAAGATATCATTCCTATGGATTTTACACATTTTGCAGTTACATATGATGGAAGTATGCTAAAGATATATATAAATGGAACTTTAATTGGGAGTAAAACAGTTAGTAGCTTTACATTATCTAGCACTTATGATATTATGGTGGGTAGAAGTGGGAATAGTGTAAATAATCATTGGAAGAATAAATGTAAATCAATAATAATACATAATAGAGCTTTAACTGAAACTGAAATATTAAACAATAAATTAATATTAATGGATGAATTAATCGAGGTAAATTATGATTGATAAAGAAAGATTAAAAGAAAATGTAATGAGTTATGTTGACGAAAGCCTACATCCTATGTATGATTTTGATCAAATAGTTAATAATGCTTACATTAATGACAAAGGAGAAATCATAGTTAAAGTAGGTACTAATTTTAGACTTCGTTTTGATAGTATAACTTATGAACAATTAGGGGGAGCTGGAGGAGGAATATAAATGCCAATAACAAAGGATTCTAAAAAATTATATATGAAAAATGGGAATTTGCCTGTTAGTTTTATAAATGGTTTGTCCTCATTAATGGAAAATGGATCAACTATTAAAAAAATTAATTTGCCTGTAGATTATGAAGAGGAGGGTTTCCCTAATCATTCGAGAGAAGAGGAAGTTAAAGGATCAATAATAAGCTTTTCAACAAATTCTACAAATAATGAGGATCATTTACATTTTTATAGCGGGCAATATGCAATTTTTAATATTTATCCTAACGTAGAGCCATTTGATAGATTTAGTAATCTTGTAATCGAAACATGGGGAGGTAGTAATTCTGTAACTTTACAAATATTTAATAAAAATAATGAAAAATTATTTGAAAGTACTAAAGCTAGTTCAGGAAACAGTACAGATGGATGGTTTATTGAGTGGGATTTAAATAGTTTAGAACTAGGTCTTGAAGAGTTAATTTTCAAATTAATTTCAAATACTAATAATATGGCCATTTCTAACATCTTTTTTGAGTATGATTTAAAACCTGTTGATGCGAATATGTTTAAATATGCATCTAAAGTGCAGACAGTTACTAAAAAATTATCTGAATTACAAAATGGTGATTTAGTACTAAGTTATTCAGTTATTAATAATCCTGGTGCTATGATAAATGGTAGAATATTTTTTGAAGATATTTATATTAATGTAACTGCTGGAAATGTATCTGTAAAAAAGAGAAGTGATGATAATCTTGTAACATGGATTAGTCAAAATTTTGATTATAGTGACGCAGTTATGCTTGAGCAATTTTTCACTTTTGAAGTCCAAAGACAAACTCCTCAAGATTTGATTGATGTTAAAAAAGAAATTTTTGATAATATTGATAAAATAAAAATAGAAACTTACAACAATGGGTTTCGAATTAAAAAAAATGAGGATTATGTATTTAGTGCTTGTTGGGGTAGTGTAAATATTACAACTACAGGCTCGAATGGACTTACAACCACAACTGTAAATTTTCCATTCACATTTCACAATATTGGAGGGGTATTAACAAATGTAATAGGAGGTTCTCCATTACTGCAGAACTCTAGTAATGGTGGTCTTACTACTTCATCAGTTGATGTGACTCTTCAGAGAACAACTGCTGGTACATCTGGCGTTAGGTGGTATGCGTATGGAAGCTAAAATTAAATTAAGTTATAATATAAGTGATTTTGAAAAAAAAGAGATATTTCTCTGTTTTGAAGCAACTTCTGGAGAACATATAATTGAATTAACAGAAGAAGAACATAATGAGATCGTTCAAGATCCACCAGTACCTCTGAAATTAGATGATGATGGTAAAATTATTGTAGATGAAACTAGATTAAGAATAGCTGAAATATATAAAGATTTAGAACTTTCTAAATGGGTTATTGATGAAGTAAATGAGTATCATGCAAACCAAGAAGAAGTTCCATCAGAATTAATGGATATTTTAGCTCAAAGGAAAACATTAAAAGAAGAATTGATTGAATTAGAAAATTAAAATTTTAAAATTATATTATTTTTTTTATTTTATTTCATATTTTTTAGCCAATGACTAATATTTTTTTAGTTGTTGGCATTTTTAATCGAATTTTTTATAATTTTGAATTTTATGTTTTAAATTTTTAGTTTATTAATAATAAAAAGTTATAAGTAATAGTTTAAACATATTATTTAATTGTATGTCATTAATTTTTATAAAGTTATGATAAAAGCTGTAATAAGATTAATGATTAAAGAATAATTTATTTTAGTATAATTTTATTGATTAAATTAGAATTAATAATGTATTTTAGTATAATTTTGGGGAAATGTGTTGTGTTTTATGAAAATTTTGATGGTGTGAATGTTAATATATTTAAATTATTGAGGAACGATGAATAGTACTGATGTATTGTTAATAAATCCTATAGATAATACTGCTGTTAAAAATGGTTTAGGTCTTAGTATACCTCCTTTGAATTTGATGTATCTTGCTGGTGCACTTGAAAAAGCTTCATTTTCGGTTAAGATATTTGATGATGATTTGTATCAATTAGGGAATGATAAAATTCTTAAAGTTGTTTCAAAGATTGATCCTATGGTTGTAGGTCTAACTGCAACTACTGCAACAATAAATAATGCATTAGAATATGTTAAAAATATTAAAAGAGTTTTACCTAATGTTTTATCAGTTATTGGTGGTCCTCATACTACATTTGTTCCTGAAGAAACTTTAATAGATGAAGAATCATTGGATGTTGTTGTTATAGGGGAAGGTGAGGAAACATTTGTTGATCTTGTTGAAGCTTTTATTAAAACTCAATATAAAAAATTATCTAAAGTTAAAGGAATTGCTTTTCGTGATGAAGATAAAGTTAGAATGAATGGATTTAGACCTTTAATAAAAGATTTAGATAGTATACCATTTCCTGCGAGACATTTAGTTCCTTTTAAGTCTTATGAACTTTCAGGCCAATCTGGAGGGATGATTACAAGTAGGGGTTGTGTTTTTGGTTGTAATTATTGTTCTTCATCTCTTATAATGGGTAAAAAGTTCAGAACTCGTAGTCCAGAAAATGTTGTTGATGAAGTTGAAGAATTAGTTTTTAAATATGGGCTTGAGGATATTGCTTTTTTAGATGATATTTTCATGTTAGATAAAAGAAGGGCTATAAAAATATGTGATGAAATCAAGGAAAGAGGTATTGATTTAAAATTTGTAGCTTCTTCAAGAGTTGATACTGTTAATAAATCATTGTTGGAATCTCTTACAAATTCTGGAATGAAAACATTGTATTATGGTGTTGAATCAGGTTCACAACGAGTTTTAGATCTTATGGGGAAGAATATAACACTTAATCAGACTGAGAAAGCATTTAAGATTGCGAAAGATGTGGGTGTTGATGTTATTGGTTCTTTTATTTTAGGGTATCCTGGAGAAACAGTAGAAGAAATGAATGATACTATTGATTTTTCGATAAAGTTGGATCCTGATTATGCTCAGTATTCTATATTAACTCCATTTCCAGGGACTCCTATTTATTCTCAATTGAAAAAAAGTAATCTTTTAGAGGGGAATAATTGGGATAATTATACTGTTCTTAATTCTGTTTTAAATTATGAAAAATTGGGATTAAGTAGTAAATTAATTGAAAGAAAGTTGATTAAAGCTTATTTAAAGTTTTATGTAAGGCCGTCTTATATTTTTAAACATAAATATATGCTTAAAGTTTTAGCAGATACAGTTATTCGTAGCTTTGTTTTACCTAAATTTAAAAATAAAAATCCACAAGGATGGTATGATACATTATAAATAATAAATAAAACTAAATTAGAGGACAACTCATAATTTTTTTTCTTTTTTATTATTTTTTTTGCCAATGAACCTTAATATGGTTTATTGGCTTTTTTAATCGAAAAAATCCTATTTTTTACATTTTTTTATTAAATTATTGAATAAGCTATTAGCGTTAGCTATCATTATTTTAGGAGGCGGTTTATGAGTTTACAATCACAAATCAGCAAATATCAAACCGAATACAATCGTTTAAAAATAGAAAAATTCTGTAATACTAGTTTTAGTGATTATGAGAGATTAGAATTTGTTCGAAATAAGTTAAAAGTGTTGAGAGAAAAAGAAAGAAGGAGAAAAACAAAATGTCAAAAATTGTAGATATATCAAATAAAGAATTATTAGTCCCTTATCCTACTGTTGTTAAAATGTGGGATGTTAAAAAATACATTGCTGATTTAAAAAAAGATACTTTGATTAAATTGGGTAAAGAATCAGGTGAGGGAATACAGTATCATGTTTTAAAGGATATGGTAGTTCGTATTAAGGAGTATAAAGCTAAGTATGGTAAAGCTCCTTTGAATGTTTGGATAGTTAAACCTAAAACAACAGCTACTGATATTAAACCAAGTGTGGATTGGCAGAAAAACAAGTATATAATAGCTATTCAAAAATTAATAGGAAAATTCAATAATTTCACTGAATTTGTAGAAAAACTAAGAGCTTATGCTAAAACTAAAAAAGGGTTATATAAATACTACTTAAACAGTCGTTTTATTGGAACACAAAAAGAAATATCAGCACTCACCAATGGTTTGATGGGTAATTGTGTAGACTGGTCTCAATTGGGAAGAGCAGTAGCTGTTATAATGGGTTACAAAGCAGATTATATCCAATGGCAATGTACTAATGTTACTCATCTTACAATAAGAATATCTGGCAAAGAGTTTAATAAACCTATTGTTGTTGATTTAGCTGCTATTGTAGATTGGAATAGTCGAAGATATGAGCTTGGAGAACATTGGTGTAGTAATAATATTGTTAGTGTTAATCCTGGTTGGATGGATGAATAATTTTTAAATTTTATTATATTTTTTAACCCCTTGACAACTTTGTGTTGTTGAGGGGATTTTTTTATTTAATATTAATAGTATTAATATTAACTTTTGATTAATTATAATTATTTAATATTTTTAAATGATTATAGTATGTTTTGAAGAATAAAAATATTTGTTTTAATTTCTAATTTTTTTACAGTTGAAATAAGTAATACATTTGAAGTATTTATTACACTTGCAATTTTCAAAAACATAGATATAAATACTTGTAAATTGTATTTTATAATAATTATTATAAAATACACAATATTTAATAATAAAGACTAACTACTTATATTAGTGAAAATATATTATAATATATAAAATTATCTCTATTAGCGATAGCTTTATATAATATATCATAGTAATGTATTGAAAATTACAAAATCATCATATAATTCAAAAAACATAATATGTTATTGAAGGAGTGTTTATTTATAATTATTTCTAAATATTGCATAGTTTTTTTCTAAAGAAATAATTTTTTGAGGATTCTTAAAATGGTAGACGATAAATGGTTAGAAACACAAGTAATTAGAAATGATTTTAATTTAAAAGAAGTTATAAATGAAAATTTTTTAGAAGAATTTGAAAAAGAATTTGAGAATACATCTGCTAAAGTATTTAATGTTGATATTGTCTTAATGGATGAAGAAGATTTAATCGTTGATGTAGTTTCTCTCAATCATAAAAAACCTTCTTTTGAATCTCAAAATAAAGTTGTTGTAGATTCTAATAAGGAACCTTTTTTCATTAACAAAATAAAAAAAGTAATTGATTCTTTTAAAAATAAATAATTTAGAGGTCATTTCATGAAATATATAGATATATTAGACACTAAAAAAAATGATCTTGAGCAGGAAATTTATTTTTTTAAACATAACGGTGAAAATTTTGTTAAGCATACATCTATATATAAAGTTGATACTCCTAAGAATATTTGGATCAATTATGATGACATAATATTAGATGAGTCTAAAGGCGTTTTAGATACAATAAGTAAAAATTTAGGCCTAGGAATAGTTTCATTAAGAAGAGACGTATGTGATATTTATCCTCCAAGTTTTTATATTAAAGCAGATCCTTCTTTAAATGCCAAGGACAGAATAAAATTATATGATATAATAAGTGATAAACTATATGCTATTTTTCAAAAAGAGGATAAATTAGACTATTTAAAGAAATTTTTCTTTAAGCTAGATTTTAAAATTTAATTTTTTGATATTATGACTGATTTTGATCCGTCTCACCTTCAAAATATATCAAATATTTTGTTTGATAATGAAAATTATTTAGAATGTGAAATATCCTGTGAAATGTCTAATCAGTGCATATATAGAAGTATTATTAATAGGTCGTATTATGCGGCATTTTCTTATTTTAAGATTTGGGCAATTCAAAATAAAGGTTATGATGAGGATAATGCATTGAATCATTATCGAAATATAAGTAGAGGAAGGGCTCCTGGAAGACATAAAGTTCTTACTTTGTTTATTGTCGAGAATTTGGATCCTAATTATGAACAAAATATTATAGATTTAGCTAATAAACTAGATAGTATTCGAGAACAAAGAACTGGTGCAGATTACTATTTTGATATAGAATTATCTAAAACTGATGCCGAAGAAGTTTTTAATATTTCTCAAGAGATCATATCGAGTCTATAATTTTTCACAAATTTTTTTCTTATTTCTTAAATATAATATCTTATTTTTTTCATTTGAAGTGTTTAGTCTTGCAGCTGCAAGAAGTGTTTTTTCAAGTGTAAATACTATTTTTTTAATTAATTATAATAAATTATTTTTTTATTTAATATTAGCTATTATTTTTTTCATGGATTTTCAAACAAAAAATAACATATCTTTTATTAGTGAAGGAAAACATAATAGTATATAGGTTTTCAAAGTTTTATATTTCTCAAAAAAAAGACGCCCTATGTGGGAATAAAAAAAATGATATTTTTTTTTAAGCGTTAAACATTCGCAAATCATCAATCTCACATTTTTTTTTCTTTCAAAATATTGATGTTTTTATAACGCAACTGGAACCCCAAAGTTAGGGTAAAAATGGGGAAAAAGTACTCTCTTAACCTCTTCATCTTGGTTTTTATTCTAATTTTAAACATTATTTATATTAAATATCTTTTTTTCATTTGCAATCTTTAGTTTTGTAGTTATAAAAGTATTAGTTTCAAGTTTATTTATTTTTTAAATTTTGTAGTACATTTTAATAGAATTTACTATATATGATAGTAACATATTATATTAATATAGGTTTATTTAAATTGAAAAAGAAAAATTAATAAACAATTATGATCACAATAAATTTTCTAATTATTGTTGTTTAATGTAATTATTATGAATTGAATCAGTATTATTGGGAAAACCTTTGTCATATTTAAAAATTGTAATATTATATATGTGAAATTTATCAAAAAAAGGTGATTTAAAAATGATATTAAAAATTTTAGGGATAATTATGTTATTAATTGCAATAATATTGATTTTAAGGTTATTGGTAAATAAGGGTGGATAAATTAGGAGTATAGTATCAAAGAAACTGATAGGAAAGTTTAAGAATTATAAATACATTTTTTTTATGGGGTTAGTTTTTTATAGTATTTTCAACTAAATTATTACTATAAAGGTAATGAATTTAGGGCTATTCACCCCCTGAATTATTATATAAAAGATATAAAATACTCTCAATATCTATATTTTTATAAATCTCCCTATTAATAAAAAGAGGACTCATTTAATATGTTAATATTGTCTTTATCTTAATTGTGTATTTATGAAATTATGAAAAAATAATTTCTGTATTTTTCCTATTTAAATAATTTGAAAAAAGTTTAGCTAAGTTATCTAATTTTCAATGTATGTGTCTTTCAAATCAGGAAAATTTTCTTGATTAGAGGTCGTATAATTCCTCATTAATTATTATTAATTTTCATATTCTATCAGTTTAACATCTTGTTAAATTTTAATTATAAATCATTATGTTTATATACTTATAAGGTGTAACTTAGTATTATATAATCTCTATGGGAGTGTCTTTTTATGAAAAATAAGTATATAGCTATTTTAATAATATTTCTGATTCTTGTTGTTGCAGGAGTTTTTGGAGGTTTATTTTATTTGTTTAATTCTTCACTTAACTCTTTAGTTAGTATTGATCCTGAGTTTGATTCTCTTGCTAATGGTGTTATGAAAAATGAGACTTTTGGTGATGTTAAAATTTCTGTTCCAGAAAATGTTACTTTTAGGATGTCTAATGATTCTACAAATTCTACTGTTCCAAGGAGTTATGAGTCTGATATTGGGATATATATTTTAGTATATAGTGGATATTTGACTAAGGAAAATATTGATTTTATGATACAAGAGTATGTTAAAACTAATAATTTCACTGAGATTAAATTAGAGGGGCTTTCTGGAAATTCAAAAGCTTATAATAGTCCTTATAATACTAGGGAGATTATTATTGTTAATGATGAAGGGAATAAAGCTGTTTTTTTAACTGTTCCTACAAGTGATGAATTAGCTGTTAAGATGGCTAATAGTGTAGTTTTCATTTGATTAACTTTTTTAATTTTTTTATTATATTGTGCATGGTTTTTCATGTTCAATAAAATCATAATTTAATTATTTTTTAATATATTATTTAATCTATTTTTGGCTTTAAAATATAATTTTAAGACTAAATATTAACTAAAATAGAAAAAATAGTAGAAATAATTTAAAAAATAGGAATAATTATAATAAAAATATAATAAATTATATAATAAAAGCAGTATATAGTAAAATTAGAAAATTAGATTGTATCCTTTATTAAAATTTAGTATGATTAAATTAATTAATAATTTATTTCTGTAATTTATTTTTGTTTAATAATTTTGTTTAATATTTTTTTTATTAATTCTCTCAACTTTAACAAATTTTATATAGTATCCGTTATAAATTATATTTGGTCATTTATTATAATGAACACTCAAAAGTTTTTGCGATTTATCATGAATCCCAATTCAACCGGACAACCTCTTTTTTTATAATAAAATGACCAAAGAAGGGAGAATTAAAAACAAACCTTTAATAGTTTCCCTTCTTAAAAATCACCATTTAATATTGTTTTTCTCATTCTTTTTATAATTCTTTTAACAATTGTTCTAATAATTATTTTAATAGTGTTTTTTAACTATTCTTTTACATGTCATACTATTTTTTAATAGCTTTTGAACTTATTAAAATATTTATAAAAATATTTTATAAGATTAATCTTCTTTTTTAAAATGTAGTTCAGTAGCCTTATTTATAGGGATCCATGTAACTTCATTGTCTCCATACTCAATTTTAAGTAATTCTTCACTTAATTCAATGGTTTTAATAATTTTATCAGGGTCTGGTTTTATTTTAACATCAGTAACAACTGTTTCCATTGGGGTTCCAACAATAAAATGCCTTACATCATTTTTATTAACTACTTCAATTCTTTTTAAAAACATTTTTATACCTCAAGTTGATTCATAATAAGTATTAATATATATGTATTTTATAGTACAAATATATTTTTAATATATTGGTAAATTGAAAGTAAATAAAAAATGGCTTTGTAGAAATCCTTATTTTTTACACTTGAAATTTTTAATTTGTGAAATTAAATTGTTAAAATAATTCTTTAATTTCAAAATAAAAGATTTTTAATCATAATCTTTTTTATAATTATATTGATATTAAAAGGATTTCTACAAAGCCTAAAAAATAATAATAAAACAATATAAAACAATATAAAATAATAATAAAAATAATAATCTATAATATTATATAAAAATCTATGGATATTATATAAATATTACTATAAAAACTATATATTATAGTTATAAAACTTATAGATAATACTGTAATGATTACAGATATTAATATAAAATCTATAACTAATATTATAAAGGTTAGATACCAATATAAAATTTATAGATAATTTTATAAAGAATTTATAAAGAATATAATAAATTATATAATAAGAAACAATATAAAAAAATATAAAGATTAATATAAGAATAAAAAATAATATAAAGGAATATAAAAAATAATATAAGGATAAAAAAGTATAAATGTTGAGTATTAGTAAAAAGTAACTGTAAAAAGATTATAAACTTTAAAAATATTATAAATTATATTTTTCTATAAAACTTTTTTCTAGAGTTTCCCAAATTTCATGGTTATTATATTTAGAATCAAGTATTTCAACAAGATCTTCTATCATACTTGTACTTCCAATATCAACAAAATAATCATGAGCTAATATACTCCAGCTATAGTACTTTTCTTTTTCATCATCAGGATTGTTTAAAAGTGACATTAATTCCATTCTTAAATCATTGAAAAACATCCCTAAACGGATGTTTTTTCTAGCTATTTTTCCAATTTCCAACTTATCTTCTTCAGTTAACATTTTATTACACTTCTCAAAAAATAGTAATATAATTATTATTTGGCGAATTTTTCAACAATTTCTTTAAAAGAATCTGCAATATAATCTCTTTGATTTTTACTCATTCCATAGGTACTACATTTAAACCATTCTGTCTGTCCTCTTTTTATACCTACTATATTCCTTGATTTTAATTCTTCATATAAAAAAAATCCTTTTCTTGGATGTATTTTTGATATTTCATGTAAAATAGGAGTATCAAATCTCACAAGGTCATGATTTGTTGGTTTTATTCCAAGTTGTGTGATTCCTTCAATCTCTTCAAGATTAGCTACAAATGACCTAGATAATTCTACTTCTTCATTCCAATTCTTCACACGGTTTACTACATGTGGAAGAGACGCCATTAAAGTAGCTATTGGTGCACCTCTACTTGTACACCCTAACATTTCAACTTCTTTTTTGGTATGCCTTGGTGAGCGTTTTAATAATGTTTCTGCCCATTCATGCTTCATTCCAAGCACACCTATAGGTCCAGAAGCAGCCATACTTTTATGTCCACTACCAACAACAAAATCAATGTTCCAACCATTAACATCTATTGGAAGTCTTCCCATAGAATATGCACAGTTTAAAAGTGAGGGAACATTTAACTTATTACAAAAATTACCAAAAGATTTTGCATCGGTTAGATTACCATAATCTCCATCAACATGAGTAAGTACTGCTAGCTTTATTTCACCATATTCATCAATAGAGTTTTTAAGAGTTTCTTCATAAACATCCATGTCAACTCTAAATTCAGGATACTCCGAGTTAGGAACCTCAATAATTTCAAGACCTGCTCTTTCAGCAGCTAAATGGGTTGTGTAATGAGCATTACCATCAACTACAATAATATCACCAGGTTCACATATACTATGCATAACTATGAATTTACTTTCACGGGCCCCATGTGTTGTTCTAACATCATCAACCTTTATAAATTTAGATAAATCTTCTAAGAAGCCAGATATTGAAGGTTTAGCTATTTCATCTAATCTTCCACTACAATAATCACAAACACTATAACCGTCTCCAAAATCGTGTAATGCCTCTCTAGCTTCTCTTGGGAGAACGCCTCCTCTTTGAAGAGGATTTAAATTAAGATTTTTTCTTTCTAAATCTCTTGTAATATTATAATCATTACATTCCATCATCTCACCTTCAATACTATTCAGTTAGTCAATTAACAATTAAAGTAAGTAGCTATTAAAACAAGTAACTATTAGAATAGATAATTATTAAAACATATAATCATTAACATAGGATTATTAACATAGATAATTATTAAAACATAATATATTAACATAGGATTATTAACATAGATAATTACTAAAACAGATAATTATTAAAATAAATATCCATTAAAACAAATTATCAAAACAAATAGATATTAAAAAATCTATTAAAACAATTATTTAATAATATTAGACTATCCAACCACTCTTAAATTATTAAATAATATTTTAGGAATTAAAAAAGACCCATACTGTCTCAACTCACTTTTAACTCCATTACAATCAGATAATGCTTGGAAAATATTTCCAGAAATCATTGCCTTTTTCACTGGTTTTGAAATTTCACCATTATCTATCAAAAATGCATTATTAGCTTCAACTGAAAAATCACCAGATATAGGATTAGCTGTATGAGCACCTAAAACATCAGTAGCTAAAAAACCATTCTCAATTTCAGAAATATCAACTTGTTCTTTAAAATCAAATATGATATTTGAAGGGGAAACAGAAGGAGTGCCTGCATAAGATCCTCTAAATCCATTAGCTGTGCTTTTTATATCATCAGCACCGTTTTTATTAGAATTTTCCTTCTTAGCAGTGTAAATATCGTAAATAAAACCTTTTAAAATTCCATCTTCAACTAAACAGGTTTTTTCTGTTTTGACTCCTTCACTGTCTGATATAGATGAGTTTAATCCTCCTTCAAGAGTTCCATCATCATATATAGAAATATTGGTATCAACAATAGGTTTTTCAATCTTATCTTTAAGAATGGATCTACCTCTTTGAACATTATCTGCATTGAAAGCATTTATAAAAGTGCTAAGAAGACCAACTGCCCCACGATAATCTAAAATAACTTTATTATCTTTAGTTTCAACATTAACTCCTCCAATTGAATCTTTTGCAACTTTACATGTTTCATTAGCTAATTTTTCACCATCAAGATCAAAATTACAAGAAGAAATACTATCATAAGCAGTAGATTTTTCACCATTTTTTTCAGCATTAATAGATACAAAAGCTGAAAAATCAGTAAACTTGTTAAATGCTGAAACTCCATTAGAGTTAGTAATTAGATTATTCTCAAGAGATGCTGCAAAACTACCAGAGGTAGGCTCACAATTATTTTCTACACAAGTTTCTAAAATAGATTCTAAAAATTCACTTGCCTCAGTAACATCTAGTTTTTCAAATTTAGAATCATAAATATTCTTAACATTATCTAATTTTGTTTTTTGAGCAAAACAAAAATTTTCATCAGCTTCATTAAGTTTTGAATTTAGATAAGCTTTTTTAGCAACATCTTCTATTTTATTTATATCTGAACTATAGGCAAATCCTAATTTATTCTCAGATATTATTCTAATCCCAATTCCTACATTTATTTCTTCTTTAGCAAAACTAAGATCATTTTTTTGAGCATCTAATTGCAAAACTTTTTCTAATTCTAAATAAATTTCATAATCATCAGAATATTTTGATATTTCTTTTTCTGCTTTTTCTGATATTTCAAATAACATAAAAATCCCTGTTTATACATAAATTACTAAAATATTAAAACTTAATTATAAATTAATTTCCTTTTAAGATGAATTTTTCAATAGCTTCTTTAACACCATCACCATATTCATTTTTACAAACATAGTCTGCTGTTTCTTTTAAAATCTTATCTGCATTTGCTACAGCTACCTTAAGTCCACAAACTTTTAAAAATTCAATGTCATTTTCACTATCACCTATAGCCATTATCTCATTGACGTGGAAACCAGATTTTTTAGCTACAGTTTCTAAAGAAGATCCCTTATTAACATTTATATCAGTTATATGAATTGCAAATTGTGTATCATAAATTTCAACACTAAATTCCTCTGGAGATTCCTTGAGTATATTTTTTAGAATTTCTTCATCAATAGTTCTATAAATTGCGATTTCAGAGAGCCTACTTTCAGAATCATCAACTTTTTTAAGTTCATAATCCTTATATTTATTTTTGACTTCTGAGTTTAAATATTCAAAAGCCTTTGCAGTTTTTTGAAAATTTCCAAGTACTTTTATTTTTTCAATACCTTCAGAATCTATTTCAGAGATTACTCCTCCATTTTCAGCTACTATTCCTCCAGTAGTACCAATTAGAGTTGCAGTTGCAGTTGCATAAAAGAAAATATTTCCTGTAACAATTATTGTAGGGATTCCAATCTTCTCAGCAGCTCTTATAGCTTCAATAGCACTTATACAAATTCTTCTATCGCTATCTGTAATAGTTCCGTCAATATCCACAGCAATAGCTTTTATTTTTTTTGTATTCATTAAATCATTCCAATGTTATTAATAACCATATTATTTTGATATTATAATGTACCATATCTATGGGCTATATTACAAGTACCCTCTTTACTAACCATACAAGCACCAATTGGATTCATAGGATTACATTCAGTTCTAAATAGTTTACAATCCTCTGGTCTTGCAACACCTCTTAAAATTGGCCCACAAATACAACCTGTTGGAGCTTCTTTAACATCCTTAACTTCAATATCAAATTTTTCTCTAGCATTATATTCTGAAAACTCATTTTTAATTTCCATTACAGAATTTGGAATTTTTGGAAAACCTCTCCATTCACGGCTTGTAATATCAAATACTTCACCAATAACTTTTTGAGCAAGTAAATTTCCTTCTTCACGAACTGCTCTATTATACTCATTGTCTATTTTAGCTTCTCCCTTATTTACTTGCCTAAGTATCATATAAACTGCCATTAAAATATCTAATGGATTGAACCCAGCAACAGCTTGTGGAATATTGTATTTAGTAGAAAATTTTTCAAATGGTTTTGTACCTATAATTGTACAAACGTGTCCTGGTTCTATTAATGCATCTAAGTTTGTTTGTCCAGATTCGATTAAAAATTCAAGAGCTGGGGGTATCATTCTATGGGATGATAGTACTGAAAAGTTTTCTGGAGGTTTATTTAATATTTCTGAAGCTGTAGTTGGAGCTGTTGTTTCAAATCCTGCTGCAATAAAAACAACTTCATTATCAATTTTTTGAGCTAATTCAACAGCATTATTTATTCCATAAACAATCCGAACATCTGCACCTTCAGCTTTTGCATCAGCTAATGATCTTTCAGATCCAGGAACTCTTAACATATCTCCAAAAGTAGCTATTGTCACTCCTTTATCAATAAGCTCAAGACTTTCATCGATTTCACGAGAAGGAACACAACAAACAGGACAACCTGGACCTGCAACAACTTCAACTTCCTTTGGAAGAAGAGTTCTAAGTCCATTTTCCATTATTGTGTGTTCATGAGAACCGCAAACATGCATAATTTTAATAGGAGTTTTTAATTTTTCAATTCTTTTTATTAATTCTTTAGAAATATCTTTCATCCCACTCATTATTAACACCTACAAAAGATATAAAAATGATATTTATAGTATATTAAAGTTTATTTATAATATTTAAAGTTTATTTATAGTATTCTTAAATTTTAACATTCTTAAATTTATTTATATTAATCTAAACTTTTTTTGTAATAATCTAAATTTTATTTTGTATAATCAAGCAAAATCTTATTTTTTTTAATAGTATATTGAACTACATTATTAAACATTACTTTTCAGAAAATATAAGTAAAATAATAATATAAGTACTTCAACATATTGTTTTAATATATATTTTTGACATTTCTAACATTTTTAATATTTCTAATACTTTTAATACTTTTAATATTTTTAATATTTTTTAAAAATTAAAATATCTGTACTGATAAAAAAATCATTGACTTCACTTAGAATATAATAATATTTAACTATAATTATAATAAATAGTTAAAACAAAAATAGATTGAATAAAACATGTAATAAATATTCGTTATTAAATTTATTATTAAATTTATTATTAAATATATTATTAAGTTTACTATTAAAATTATTATTAAGCTATTATTAAATTTATTATTAAATTCATTATTAACTTTATTATTAAATTTATATTATATGTTAACTTTTTTGATTAATATTAATTCTTGATTAATATTAATAATAGAATATTATTAATAATACAATATGTCGAATAAAAATTAGGAAGGTGTCTTAATGAGCTATATTATTGAAACAGATAATATAACAAAGGATTTTGGTGACTTTAGAGCTGTTAATTCAATAAATCTGAAAGTTCCAAGAAATAGTGTTTATGGAGTTTTAGGCCCTAATGGTGCAGGTAAAAGTACTTTGATTTCAATGTTGTGTACTATACTTGCTCCAACAAGTGGAACAGCTAAAATAAATGGTTATGATATTGTAAAAGAAGCTAATGATGTTAGAAAATCTATAGGTATTGTTTTTCAAACAAGGGCTCTTGATGATATATTGACTGGAAGGGAACATCTTGAAATGCATGCTGCTCTTTATGGAGTTCCTAATGATGTAAGACAAGATAGAATTGATGAAGTTCTTGAATTAATAGCTCTTGGTAGTAAAGCTGATGAAGAAACCAAAAATTATTCTGGAGGTATGAAAAGAAGGCTTGAAATAGGAAGAGGCCTTGTTCATCATCCTAAATTACTATTTTTAGATGAACCTACATTAGGACTTGATATTCAAACAAGAGAAAGTATTTGGAATTATATAGAGGATCTTAAAAATACTATTGATATTACTATTCTCTTAACTACTCATTATCTTGAAGAAGTAGATAATCTTTGTGATGATCTATCTATTATAGATCAAGGAGAGATAATTAAATCTGGAAATCCAAAAAACCTTAAAGCTGAATTAAAATCAGATACTGTAACTCTTATTTCTCCAGAAATTGATAAATTATGTGATATTATGGAGAATCAGACTTTTGTTAAGGATATAATAAAAAAAGATGATGAGATAAGATTATTAGTTGAAAAAGGAGAAGATTTAATTCCAGAAATTGTTAAAATAGCTAATAATAATAATATTAAGATTACTTCCATTGAACTTAAGCATCCAAGCCTTGAAGAAGTATTTATCAAGTATACAGGACGTAAGATTGGAGATAGTGTAAAAATGAGGGGTGTTTAGATGGGCGAATTTGAGGGAATATATACAATTTGGTTAAGGGAAGCTAAAAGATATGTTCGTTACAAATCCAGAATAATTACAGCTATTTTTACACCACTATTATGGCTACTTGTCTTTGGTGTAGGCCTTGGTAGTGCAATCAAGCTTGGGGGTACAACTGGGGGATATGAGGCATTTATTTATCCAGGAATAATTTCTCAAACTATATTGTTTACTTGTATAATGTCTGGAATTGGAATAATAATAGATAAACAATATGGGTTTTTAAAGGAAATAATGGTTGCTCCACTTTCAAGAACATCTATAATATTGGGAAAAGCATTAGGAATAAGTACTGGTGCAATAATCCAGGCTATGTTACTTTTATTATTATCATTTGTAGTTGGAGTTCCTATGACTCCTTTAATATTTATTGGAGCTACTATAATTAGTATTATAATTTCAATTGGATTTTCAGGGCTTGGATTACTTATAGCATCATTTATGGATAGTATGGAAGGGTTTAATTTAGTGATGAGTTTTGTTATAATGCCTATTTTCCTATTAAGTGGAGCATTATTCCCTGTAACAGATTTACCAAGTTGGTTAAATTTCATTGTTTATTTAGATCCATTAACTTATGGGGTTGATGCACTTAGGGGAGTAATACTTGGAGAATCTGTATTACCAATTGAATTAAGCTTAATTGTAATTTCATTCTTTGCTATATTAATGATACTATTATCAGCAATAGTTTTCACAAAAAAAGAACAGAATTTAATGTAATGATAAAAAATGATAAAAAAGATATAGTAATATGATATAGCTTAATAATGGCAAGTAAGACATAGGTAATAAGATGTATAATGATAAAAAAATTATTGTAATCATTCCTGCAAGAGGAGGTTCTAAGGGAATTCCTCGAAAAAATATCAGGTTATTAGCTAATAAACCTTTGATAGCTTATTCAATTGAAACATCATTAAAATCAAAATATGTAGATAAGGTTGTTGTGACAACTGATGATGATGAGATTAAATTTATTGCTGAAAAATTTGGAGCATCAACCATTAAAAGGTCTGGAAATTTAGCTCTTGATGATATACCTTTAGATCCTGTTATATATGATGCTGTTAAAACTGAAGAAAAGTCTTGTAAAACTATTTTTGATTTTATTATAACTGTGCAACCAACTTCACCACTATTAAAAACTGAAACAATTGATGAAACAATTGAAAAACTTTATGATAATTTTAATGATACTATAATTAGTGTAGTTGATGATAGACATCTTAACTGGGGTTTTGATGATAAAGAAAAAAAATATTATCCTCTTTATGCGGAAAGAGTAAATCGTCAATATCTTCCAAAGACTTTTAAGGAAACTGGTGGAATATTCGCAACAAAAAGGGAATTTTTAAGTGAAAATTCTAGAATGGGGGAAAATATAAACTTGATTGAATTAAGTTCTCATGAGAGTATAGATATTGATAATTATGAAGATTGGTGGGTAGCTGAAAGATTAATTAATAAGAAAAGAATCGTTATAAAAACTGATGCAACTAATGAAATTGGTACTGGGCATATTTATCGAGGATTAGCTATTGCATCAAAGTTACCTAATCATGAAGTTCTTTTCCTTTTAGACGAAGATAAAAAATTAGGAATTGAGATTATTGAAAGCTATAATTATCCTTATTTAACTCATAAATCTACTAAAAATCATATTGATTCTAAATCTGATACTAGCAACTCTAATAATTTTAATTCTAATTCCAATTCTAATATTGATAATAGTATTAATTCCAGCATTGGTATTGATAATAAGGATGATGGACATTATAATGATGATTTGATGGAAAAAATAAAAGAATATGATCCAGATATTGTAATAAATGATATTTTAAATACTAGCTATGAGTATATTTCTTTATTGAAGAAAAATAATTATTTTGTAATCAACTTTGAAGATATAGGTGATGGTGCAAAGGTTGCAGATATTGTTTTTGATGCATTATATGAACATCAAATTCCTTCAAAAAATGTTTATTCTGGTTATAAGTATTATATTTTAAAAGATGAATTTTATTTTCAAAAACAGAAAGAAATTAAAAAACATGATAGTGTTAATGAAATTCTTCTAACTTTTGGTGGAACTGATCCTAATGATCTAACTCGTAAAACTTTAAATGCTATATTAAATAGTAAATATAATGGTAATATTACTATTATATTAGGTCTTGGATATAAAGATAAAAAAGGAATAAAGAATGAATTTAATAAACATTCTAATGTAGAAATATTTGAGAATGTTAAAAATATTAGTGAGTATATGTATAAAGCAGACTTAATTTTTACATCTGCTGGAAGAACAATGTATGAAATAGCTAGTATTGGAGTTCCATGTATTTGTTTATGTCAAAATAATAGAGAATTAACACACACATTTGCTAATGCTAAAAATGGATTTATAAATCTAGGACTTGGAAAAGACATTAATGAAGAGGAAATAATAGATACTATGGAAAATCTTATTAATAATACTAATATAAGAATAGAAATGAATAAAAGAATGTTAAATATTGATTTAAAGCATGGTTTTGAAAATATAATGAGTATTGTTAAAAATAAGTACAAAAAACATATTGATATTATTTCTTATTGATGTTATTCAGAGGGATATTATTCATACGAATGTTGTTTCTTATTGATAATATTTACACTAATATTATTTCTATTTGAAATATCAAATAACTAATTTAATTAATAAACAGTATAAATAAATAAACACTATAAATAATATCAGTATAAATAATAACTCGTATAAATATAATATCAGTATGAATAATAACTAATATAAATAATAATATGATATTATAGATTAAAAGGAGATTTAAATGAATATATTCCAAAAAAAACCATTTTTAATAGCTGAAATCGGTGTAAATTATTATGATATTGCTCAAAAAGAAGATATTTCTAACATGGATGCAGCTAAATTAATGATTAAAGAAGCTAAATTAGCTGGAGCAGACGCTGTTAAGTTTCAAAGTTATAAGGCAGATACCATAGCTTCAAAAAATTCTCCATCTTATTGGGATACTGGTGAAGAACCAACCACTTCTCAATATGAATTATTCAAAAAATTTGATAGCTTTGGAAAAGAGGAATATATAGAGCTTGCAAAATATTGTAATGAACTAGGAATATTATTCTTATCAACCCCTTTTGATTTTGATTCTATCGAATATCTTGATGAAATAATGGATACTTATAAGATATCTTCATCTGACCTTACAAATATTCCTTTCATTAGGGCTATAGCTAAAAAACAGAAACCTGTTATATTATCAACAGGGGCAGCTACGATAGAAGAAGTTAAATTAGCTATCAAAACTATTGAAAATGAGGGAAATAAAAAAATTGGCTTAATGCATTGTGTATTATCCTATCCAACTGAATATGAAGATTCAAATCTTTTAATGATTAAATATCTTAAAGATAATTTCAAAGATTATGATATTGGTTTTTCTGATCATACTCGTCCTGATGATAAAATGCTTGTTCTTACAACTGCATATTTATATGGTGCTAATATAATAGAAAAACATTATACTCTTGATAAAACTTTAAAAGGAAATGATCATTATCATGCAATGAATCCTAAGGATATAAAGAAATTTAAAGAAAATATAGAGTTTATAAAATTGATAAATGGCCGTTATGATAAGATTCCTCTTGAATGTGAAGGAGAGTCTAGAAAACAAGCTAGGCGTTCTATTGTAGCTAATCAGGATATATTAGCTGGTGAAGTTATAAATGAATCTATGTTAACATTTAAACGCCCTGGAACTGGGATATCTCCTATTGAATTAGATAAAGTCCTAGGAAAAAAATCAAAAGTAGATATTAAAGAAGATACTTTATTGAAATATTCTATGCTAAAATAAGAATTTGAATAAGATGATGTGAAAAGGAATCTTTTTAATAGTATCTTTTATAAATAACTAATTTTATATTTATTTGCATCTTTTTAATATTTGGTCATTATATTATTATCACATTATTTTATTATCATTATCCTTATCATCGCTAATCCTTATCATCGCTATCTTTAATATCATTATAATTATTATAGCTATTGTCATTATAATTATTATAGCGTTGATAGTTATTGTCATTATATAATTATTATAGCATTGATAACTATTGTCATTATAATTATTATTATAATTTATTGTTATCCTTAATAAACAAACAAATTTTAAAAATGAATAGATTCAAATAAGGGAAAATCATCCATGTCAAAAATTACACAAGAAAAACAAAAAAAACCAGAAAAGCCAGAAAAGTCAGAAAAGTCTATTAAAGAAGTGTGTGACATTATATTTTCTTTAGAGAAAAAATATGATTTAAATCATATGAAGATTCAAGGAGTTTATGTATGGCAACTAGTTAGGGTCTATGTTTATTATGAAATATCTAGGAAAATTGGGGTTTTTGGTTCACCTCAACAAGGAAAAGTGACAGTTAAAAATAAAATATTTTCATTTCTCCCTTTTATTAAAAATAGCTTGTTTTCAAACCCATTAAATGGTAAATATAATAAAGATGTTATAATCTTTGATCATCCTCGGAAAGTGAAACATAATGGAGATTATAAAGACATATACAGCTATTTTCTAGAAAATTATCTTGATGATTGTGGATATGGCTATGAGTTAATTGAAAGCCCTTATTTAAATAACCATCATGGAAAAAAAGGTAAATTCACTAAATATAATGATAGAATCCTCTTTGGTTCTTATATTCATAAGAAAAAAACCAATTTAAAACTTAAAACTTGTGAAGAAAATAAAATATACAATCTTCAAAGAGAACTTATATCTAATTTTAATATTGAAATTGATCTTTTTAATATATTTAGAGATCATATTTTAGATTTTAAATATCAATATAACAAATATGATAAATTATTTAAAAAAAGAAAACCAAAATATGTTTTTGTTGTTGTTGCTTATGAAAATAAAGCTATGATAGCTGCTGCTCATAATAATGGGGTTGAAGTAGTAGAATTACAACATGGAACTATTAGTGAATATCATTTAGGGTATAATTATCCAAATAAAGAGGATAAAGGTCTAGAATATTTCCCAGATAAAATATTAAGTTTTGGAGATTATTGGAAGGAAGTAGCTAATTACCCAATTAATGAAAAAAATATCATATCTATTGGATTTCCTTATTTAGATGAAACAATAAAATCTCATATTAATAATCAAAAGTGTAAACAAATACTTTTTATTTCTCAAGGAGTTATAGGAAAATACTTATCTGAATTTGCATATGAGTTAGCTCAAAAGTTTGAAAAGATAGAAGATTGTGATCAATATAACTTTATATATAAATTACATCCTGGAGAATATTCAAACTGGGAGACTAATTATAAAAGTTTAATGAAAGCTCAAAAATTAGATAATTTTCAAATTATTGACAATAGTGAAATTTCATTATATGAACTTTTCTCAAAAAGCGAGTATCAAATTGGAGTATTTTCAACAGCTATCTATGAAGGATTATTATTTAATTGTAAGACATTTATATTGGATTTACCTGGTGCTGAATATATGGATAGTTTAGTTGATAAAAATTATGTTAGGAAAGTTAATAATGTTGATGAAATAATTAATTCTATTGATAATTTTAATATAACTGAATATGACAATGATTTTTTCTTTAAAAAGTATAAAAAATCAAGCTTGGATAAATTTTTTAATTTTTAGATATAACTTTTAAATATAATTTCTAAATATATTTATAATATAATTAGAGTTGAATAATATAATTGATAATTTGGGATAAAAATTCTAATTAATAATATATTAATAATTGTAATTGATACTGGTGAGTTAATGAATGAATATAAACGTTTTGTCCAGAGAATTGGGCTTGTTGGAATAACAAACATACTTATATCAATCAGTGGACTGATTTTTATTCCAATAATAACTAAAAACTTTTCAGTATTTGACTATGGAATATGGGCTCAAGTAAACACAACTATTGCTTTAATTCCAAATATAGCTAATTTAGGCCTTCCATATACAATGGTTAGATTTTTATCAGCTGAAAATGATAAATCAAAGATTAAAGAGTCTTTTTATTCTATGTTAGCTGTTGTTTTTGCTTCAAGCCTTATAATTTCATTATTATTTATAATATTTAAAAATCCAATAGCTGACTCTTTATTTGGTGGAAATATTAATATACTCTATTTAGTATCAATTATTTCATTCTTTGCTTGTATGAATCTAATGATCATTAGTTTCTTTAGAACATTCCAGCAAATTAAGAGATACTCACTATTTTTAGTTTTACAAAGCTATATAGGAGTTCTTATAAGTTCTTATCTTGCATTATCTGGATACAATATTGAAACTGTAGTTCTTGGACTTCTTGTAGGGTATTTCGCTGTATTTATTATAATGCTTTTAATGATTGGAGGATACCTTGGTTTAGCTATACCAAAATTTAAAAATCTTAAGGAAGAACTTGAATTTGCTATTCCTACAATTCCAAGTAATGTTTCATCATGGGTTGTTGATTCAAGTGATAAATATGTTATAGGGATTTTCATTGGTTCAGCTGCTGTAGGTTACTATTCACCAAGCTATGCTCTTGGAAGCATACTTTTAATGTTTTTATCTCCATTCGCTCTTCTTCTTCCAGCTGTACTTCCAAAATATTTTGAAGAAGGTAATTTAAAACAAATAAACATTTTTCTTAAATATTCCATGAAATATTTCATGATAATAACAGTTCCTGCAGCTGTAGGGCTTTCAATTCTTTCAAAACCAATATTGTTAATAATCACAACTCCTGAAATAGCTATCAATGGATATTTAATCACACCATTCGTTTGTCTTGGAGCTATATTTATGGGAATGTATGGAATAACCAATAATATATTAATTTTAGAGAAAAAAACAAAGATTCTTGGTAAAATTTGGATTCTTGTAGGCTTTTTAAATCTTTTGTTCAATATAATTGCAGTTCCATTTATTGGAATTATTGGAGCAGCTATTGTAACTTTGTTTTGTTATTTTATTGCATTGTTAATCACTGTATTTTATAGTAGAAAATATTTAGAACTTCCTTATGATTATATTTCCATGATAAAGATAGCTATATCTTCAATTATAATGGGAATAGTTGTAGCTATAATTAATCCTAATGGTATATGGAATGTTTTAATCACAATAATTATTGGTATAGTGGTATATTTATTAGTTTTATTCTTAATAAAAGGAATAAACAAAGAAGAGCTCAATTTTTTTAAAACTATGATTAATGAGAGTTAATTGAAAATAATGTAAGCCTACCTGCCAATGACTTATTTAAAGATCAAAATAAATTTATAAAGGAATCCTTTTAGGGTTCTAGATTTTTATGAAAGAATGAAGAATGTATAATGATTATTTGATATATTTTGAGACATTTTTGCATTGATTTTCTAAAAGTACAAACGGGTTTCGTTTAAAAGTTCATGAATATTTAGTAAAAATCTTGAAAGCTAATTTTAAGTGTTTTCTACAAAGTTGATTTTTAGCCAATTTTTAGCTATGTGAATTTTCTTTATTATTAAAATCATAGCCTTAAATTTCAGAATTTTCAATTAAGAAGACTATACAATTTGTACTTTTATAGAACAAAAATACATAAAACTCTAAACATATGAAATAAGATACCAAACTCCTTCAATTTTTCCCAAAAATCTAGGGCCCTAAATCCTTTATAAATTCTAAAAAGAGATGCAGGTCTGAAAAATGGTATAATCTTGATGCAATCATAATTGTGGGGTATCTTGCAAACTTTTAAAAAGTAAAAGAGTTTAAAATAGGATTACTGATATTATAAAGCAATATATGGTGAAAGGTTTCGTTTTTTGGAAAACTTAATAAAGAAGAAATGAGCTTTAATCCGAACGATTCAACTAATAATAGAATCTTTATAATTAACTAGATGTAGTTATATACTTACAGAGAAAATAAGACAATGTTATTAAATATTGTTAAATTTTATGGCAGCACAATTGATTATGATTGTTTGGATGAAATGAAAAATAACAAATCAGATAAAGAAGACTGCGTTTTGGTTAATAATTCTTTATCAAAGAATTAAATTCCTAATGATGCTAGCGAAATAACATTAATTTTATCTTTTCGAGTGTAACTTATTCCAGTACCTGTAATTATATTTAGTGATTTTGGTGGTTTAACTTTTGTTTTGTCTAATCTTGAAACCATTTTATGAAGGTTTTTAGCAGCTTCTTCGATTTGTCCAGTTCCAAGCTTAATTTCAAAAGCAATCCAATCTCCATTATATTTTTGCACAATAGCATCCACTTCTAAACCATATGAGTCTTGATAATGATAAACTTTAGCATCATTTGCTTGTGCATAAACTCTAAGGTCATGTGTTACTAATGATTCAAATAAAAATCCTGTGAAATTAAGGTCATTGATTAAAGAGTCAAAATCAGCACCAAGTGCTGCCACTGAGAGACAAACATCTGTAAAATGACGTTTTGGTGTTTTACGTAATGATGCTGAGGAACGAATATGAGTATTCCATACAGGTTGTTCCTCAATAATCATCAAACGTTTTAATGCATCGAGATATTCATAAATAGTAGGGCGAGAAAGATCAGCATTTTCTTTTTTTTGAATATTTAATTCTAAAGTTTTAATATCTACTGTTGTTGAGGTGTTTCTGGCAATGGAACGTAGTAAGTTTTGAACTTTTACCGGGTCACGTTTCACATTCGAAACTCTACTTATATCTACTTCACAAAGCAAATCAATATATGCTCTATTCAAGTCAATTGATTGCCTTAATTTTTTACCTAATAATGTTGGAAATCCTCCTATGATTATTTTCTCAATAATAAATTCTAAGTCAGTTGGTTCATCTAAAACATCAATATCTTTTTTAGAATCAGAAAATAAAGTTTGCATACTGATTTTTCCTGATGAAAAACCTAATTCTTGCCATGTCAGTGTTCTCATATCAAGAGTGGTAAATCGTCCTGCTCCAGAATGCATTTTTATACTTTCTTCAGGATTTGCTGAACCAGTCAGAATAAATTGTGCTGACTGCCTCCTATTATCTACTTCGTGGCGAATGTAATTCCAAATTTTTGGTTGTTCTTGCCATTCATCAATTAATCGGGGTGTTTTGCCAATTAAAAGTCTTTTTGGTGAAGTTTCCATAAGTACAGGCACTTGTTCATCTTGATCAACATTTAATATACTTTTTGCAAATTGTTTTGCTGATTCTGTTTTTCCACAGGCTTTAGGGCCTCGTATAAGTACTGCTCCAGAGGCATCTAATTTCCTTTTAAGCTCTTTATCTGATATTCGATTTACATATTGCATAATTTTCATCTTACATATTTTAAGTATTTTATTTTACATATTTAAGGTTATTTATTTTACATATTTCAAGTGTTTTATTTTACATATTTAAGGTTATTTGTTTTACATATTTAAGGTTATTTATTTTACATATTTCAAGTGTTTTATTTTACACATTTAAGATTTTTGGTTTCATTAGTATATTAATATTTCGACTCAGATATCACAAAAAGTATGTTGTTTTTAGTAAATTTTATATTGTTTATTATATTCTTAATCCATACTATTTTCAGTGATTTTTATATTTTTTATTTCTATATGAAAAAGTATAAAAATATAAAGATACTATATATAAATATAAAAATGTATAAGAGTTATAAATAAAATTATGTGAATTGGTGATAGTTATTAAGTATTCTATTAGTGATATGGAATCTATTCTTGAAAAATTAAGAAATAATGAACATGTCATCATAACAGATTCAGAACATTTTCTTGATAACACAAAGAGAAAATATTGTGAATATGATACAGTTTATAACTTGATTAAAAATTATTTACCAGTTTATATGAAACTTTCCAAGAATAATAAATTTCTTGTATTTTATAATCATCCTGAATCTGATAAATATCATGTTAAAGTTGTGATATTTATTAAAAGTCTTGATGAGATTAGATTAGTAACTACTTTTCCAACTGAAAGAAGGAGAGGGAAATTCCATGATTAAAGAACCAATATTAGTAGATTATAAATATGATTCTACTGTTGATGCATTGTCTATAAAAGTTAAAAATTATGAACATGAAAGAAGTGTTGAACTATCTGATGATGTTATTATGGACTTTAACAAAGACAATGAGTTTATTGCGTTAGAAATACTTAATGCATCCTATGTGCTCGATGTTGATGAATCCAGCCTTGAAAACATTCGTGATATTAGTTTATCTGTTAAGGTAACTGATTATGTGATATTTGTTAATGCTATTTTCACTCTTCCAGTTAGTAATCATGAAGAAATCAAAGTAACTAATGCAAGCATTGCTAACGATATTAACATTCCTAAATGGGATGGTAATTTAGTAACAGCATAAAAACCCTTTTTCAATTCAACTTTAATTAAAGTCATTAAAACATATATTTTTTGGCTTTTGTTAATATTATTTATACTTAATTATTTTAAGACATATCAGCTAAAAATTAGTCATATATTAAGACATATTTTTTTCATTTTGAATATTTATGATATATACCTATCGTTTTTTCAACATAACTTTCAACATAGTTAGGTCATAAATTTTAGTAAATTTTATATTGTTTATTATTTTAACATATTTATGAGTTTGTGAATTTTTGTAAGTTCTAAAAATTGTTAAAAATAAAAAAATCATCTGGGAATTTAGTGTTTGTTTTTTCATATTCATGGGGGGTTTAGTGTAATCTGGCATCATCTGGGACTCCAGTTGTCTTTGAAGAAAAAAACGCGTAACTGACAGTATGATGATCAACATCGTATAGTATGATGATCAATTGGGGTACTGAGACATGAGAAATCCCATGATTTTGGTTCAAATCTCTTTGACTTTATTTATTTTATTTTTATCAAATTGTTAGAAAGGTATTTTAATATGATTTTATTTTACTCAATGAATATTGGCCTAATGGATTATATGGCTGATGAAATACTACAATAACATCTCAAATTTATACTAAAATTTTTTTTCATCATTATTCTAATTATTATTAATATCTATTTGATTTTATATAGTAGACTTTATAATGTTATAGTTTTATACATAGTTATTGAGTTTGTACTCTTGTTGATTGGATATAAAAATGCTTATATCGACATTAATAGGGTCAGTGAAACAGCCAATCTATAAAATACAAGTGCAAAGCTACTGATAACCATTTGTGGTAGGCAAGGTAGTCTGCGTAGATAAATACTGTATAAAACATAAAAATGGATTACTCTTAGCATTCTTGATTCATTATTATATCTTAAATATTACTTTTTTCATGATTTGTATTAAAAAGATTCTGTGTGTGATATTTTTTTGTATTTTGTGTATTTGTTAGGTTTTTAATGTATAGTGCTGTTATTTTTTGTGTGATTTTTGTGTTTTTTTTCTAAAGCAATTAAATCAACTTTTGATTTAGAAGATTTTAAAATAAATAATAAATCTTATGGTACAAAGATTGATTCTAAGAAAATTAAGAGATATTATCCTTTTTTATGTAAAAATTCAGCTTTATGGTATTTTTTAGATAGTGATTAGCTTTTTTTAGTGATTTGATTGTATAGAAGAAATATTTGAAGGATTTTTTAATATTTGTTTATAGGAAGATACATGATTAATATAGAAAGTTATAATAATTAAAAATACAGATGAGTGTATAGAATGAATATTAACTTAATGAAGTAAGTAAAGAATTTATTAATTAACAGATTTAGGAAAAGAAGTTTTAAAATATATTGAATAAATGTAATGTTGCATTTAATTAAAAAAACTTAGCAGAAAGAATAAGTTTGAATTATTCAAGTGAATTTTTGATTAAACTGATATTATCATTTAACATAACATGATTTGAGTGATATAATTGCTAAATGTAATGATATTAATATTTATTAATGGATTAATCTAAGAGAGATTTCAAATGGCATATGATGACTATATAAAAACATACAATATTTCAACTACCAGTCAACTTTTTGATATTATACAAGGAAAAGATAATTATCCGGATATAAGAGAAAATTACATTTTCAGAGGCCTCAAAAAGAGTTCTTATAATTTAATACCTAGCTCTTTGAGGCTAAATGATAAATCAAAAAATTTAATTGACGAATTTATTGATAATTCTTTTAATTTTTCTTTTGCTCCTGATGTAGGGCATGCATATGAATTAGGACTAATCGATTTTCCATTTCCATGTAAAAACTGTATTTTTCAGGCAGGTTATGCGTATAAATCTGGATTAATAGATGAAAAAACTTATTCAGATTACATGGGACACGGAATAATGTATATTACCAATTTTAGGGGTTTAAATTCTAATGACAGAAATTCAAAATATCCTTCTTTAAAAGAAATTCATAATATTTGGGAATTTAATTTTGAAAAGGAAATTCATGTCTTATTGAAATTCTTAAGTATTGCGGATAAATCAGGTTTAAAAGTTCCTGATAATATTAGACTTAGAAAACAAATCCACAGAAATTCAGATAATAGTATTAAAAATACAATATACGGCGATTTGTGGCCTCAGCAAGAATATTTTGAGATTATTTCTTTAGCACAACATTATGGGTTACCTACAAGAGCATTAGATTGGACTTATGATTATAAAGTTGCATTATATTTTGCGGCAATAGGATTGTTAGATGATAAGAATAAAGAAGATTGTATTTTATGGGCATTAAATTATAAAATTTTTGAAGATTTTAAATTAGGAATGTTTGAGGATGAAATATTTCCATTGCATTTTTATAGGCCAGAATACAATATAAATCCAAATTTAAATGCTCAAAGAGGTTTATTTACTATTTGGGAGGAGGTATATGGGCAAAAAGTAAATGAGATATCTATAGACAAAAAAATAGTAGACTTTCTTGATAATGGTAAGGTATTTATCCCTCTTATAGATTTCACATCAAATTTTAAGGACTTTATTAAAAAGAGAAATGAAAAAATATTTTATAAATTTATCATATCTAAAGAAATTAAAAGTGAAATATTGCAAGAATTATATAAGGAAGGATATTCAGAAGAAAATCTATTTCCAGGATATTCTGGAGCAGTATTATCAATTAAAAATAAAGCAAAATTAGATAAGAAAATTAAATGAATAAATTTTTCAAGTTTTACTATTTTTAGTTATATTCCTTATTAATACTAACGAAGAAGTAATAATATTTAAAAAATAATAGAATATATAAGATTATAAGTATAAAATAGAAGATTTTTTAATTAGCTAAGAAGATAAAGAATTTTTGAAAATCAAAGAAATGATGAATCAGGTGAAATATGATAATTGATTTAATTGAAAAAGAACTTCAAACAATAGATCAAGCAACATTCCAATCATTAATAAATAGCTTTCTTAGTTATAATAAAAAATATGAGTTTATTTCTGCCCCCGGTGGAGTTTTAGGTAAAAATAAAACGTCGAAAGGAATTCCTGATAGTTTTTTTTATGATTCAGAAAATGATAAATATATCTTTTGTGAAGTTACTACTCAAGATAAATTAAATAATAAAAAAATTTTCATGGATAAACTTAAAGATGACATTGTAGGCTGTTTTGATACAACTAAAACAACTATTGAAAATGAAAAAATATCTGAAGTTATTTTAGCATTTACAAGTAAATTAAGTCCTGATGAACATGATTCATTAATAAAAACATTGAAAAAATATAATCCTAATGCTAAATTAACTTTATATTCTATTCAAAAATTAGCAATTGAATTGCAAACATTTCCTTCTACTAGTGATTATATTCCCAGAATTAACTTATTTCAATGTATATCTACTTTTGATAATTTCGTTGAAAAAAGTAAAAAAGGATTTAGACCAGATTTGAAAAACCCTCTTATAAATTCTAATGGCTTAATTGAAGACATTTCAAATATTCTTTTAAAGAATGATATTATAGCATTGTATGGTAATCAAGGCACTGGTAAAACAAGAGTGTCATTAGAAATTGCAAAAGAATTTTCAATAAAAAATAATTATAAAGTTCTAATTGTTAATGGCTTTCAATATGACTTACAAGATAGTTTTTCAAAACTTATTTCCCAAGGCAATAGTTATCTTATAGTTTTTGACAATTTTGATGGGACTTTTAGGAATTTCGATTTATTAATACAATTTCTAGAGAACATTCCTAATACAAATATTAAGGTTATTTTATCTCTTAAAAGTCAATTTAAAGAAAAAATAAAACTAGATTTAATAGATTATTCACCAGAATTAGTTGAAATTGGGAAGATGGAAAGAGAAGATATTTGGAAAATGATTACTAGTTTATTAAAAGAAAAGAATCTCCATGTTAAAGACTTTGCATTAGATATTGTTCTTAAAATATCAGATGGCAATCCTGCACTTGCTTTAATGGCTATTTTGCCTATAATTGATAATGATGATGAATCTTTTTTAAGAAATCCTATAAAAATTTATGAAAATTATTTTGAGAATTATAAAAAAACTGTTTCTTTTTTAAATGAAAAAGATTCCTTGAAAACACTTGGAATATTATCATTTTTTGGATACTTAGATAAAAACAATGAAAATTTGTTAAATGTTTTAAAAAATGAATTTGATTTTGATTTGATAGATAATTGGAATATTATTGAAAAATTAAACAATCATGAAGTTGTTGAAATATGTGACAATGAAGTTGTTAGGCTTTCAGATTCAATTTTATCAACTTATGTTTTTTATAAAGCTTTTATAGATGAAAAATCCTCAGTAATTGATTATGATAGATGGATAGAATTATTCATTATAGATTATAATGATGAGATTTATAGTAAACTTGTGGATGTTTTGAATGCTTTTAATTTTGATGAAATTAAAGATAGAATAACTTTTCTCATTAATCCAGTTAAAAATAAGTTTGATAACAATTTTATTAAACTATTAAGTTTTTTTAAAGTTTTTAACATTTTTTATGAGGTTGATGTGCTTGATTTTATAAATAAATGGAGTGATAGTTTAGAACCTGAAGAATTTGATGTTGAGGAATTTGAAATTCCATCAATTCGTAATATTTATGAAAATACGGTTCATATTAAATTATTATCAGATTTATATAGGTCTAAGCCAAACATTGCTCATGATGCTTTAAATTTATCTTTTGATTTGATTTTTATACAACCTTCAAAAGCACCTGAGATTATTGAAGTGATTAATGATAAATTTTCTTTTAAAAGAATCGATAAAGAATATGATTTTGAGTTTCAAAATAGGTTCATCGATTTTTTATCTTCAAATAATTTAAATCTTGAAAAAAGAAAATTAGCAGAAAAATTGTTTCTATTTTTCATCCCTCAATTATTTGAATGGAATTTTACAGAAAATGAGATGATTTCAAAGAAAAGAATGCTATTACATAGATTTGAATTGTTTGAAACAGATTCCCTGCTCAAATTAAGAAAAAAAATATTGGAGAGACTATTTGAGTTGCATGATCTATATCCTACTTCTGTGGAAAATGTCTTTGAAGAATATATTAATAAATTTTATGAAGAAAAAAAAGAAGTTTATAATAAGGAACAGAAATTAGTGTATAATTTTTTCAAAAAATTCAATATTAATAAGTATAAACATTCACAGATTATTTATACATATACTAAAAAGCTGAATAAATTCAATATTGCAGAATCAGAAGATTTTGATTCTTTAATAAACTGGAATATGATTAACAAAGCGTTAATTTACTCATCATCTTTGAAAAATTTCAATGACCCTAGAAAAAAAGATTTTGAGATAAAAGAAGATATTTCTAAAGATTTGGTAAATAAAGATAATGTTTATGTTATGAATGTTATAGATTTCATGAATGAAATAGAAATTTCAAAACAGGAAAATTATTGCAATAAAAGTTATATAAGTCCATTATTTGAAGTTTTAGCAGAAAAAGATATTGATATTTTTATTGATGCTTTTAAACATTATCAGAGTAAAAATTATAGGTTTATAAATAATGGAAGTTTTATATCGACAATCATCAATAAAAAATTATTAGATGTTGAAAAATTTTATATTATTATAAATTATCCTGAGTATGAAGAAAAGCAATTTTTGAATGAAATATTTTTTGGAAGTGTTAATGAATCTGACATTAATAAAGATATTTTTTTAAAGTTTGTAAATTTTATTAATTCTTTAGATGGAGGGTTTCATTTTTTTAATCCTGATGACTATTTAAAATTTGATAAATGTTTTTTAAAGTTTAAGAAAGAAGTTCCTTTTGCAGGTAAAACATCTAATATAATACAATACATAACAAAAATCATAATTAATAGGCCAAATGATATAACTTTCAGGTTTAATTATGGATTTTGCCAAAAATATAATTACTTCTTTGAAGATAACTTTGAATTACTAAAAGATTTTTTTTATAAAGTTATAGAAAGAGATCCTAATTGGGATTATGATGGAAAAGAATTAGAATCACTGTGCACAATTAATCCACCATTTTTGAAACAGTATTTAAATGAACTTATTAATTCTGAAAAAATATCAGATCTTCGACGTGGACCTAAATTATCATTTATTTGGAATGGTAAGTTTTCTGAAAAGGATATTGATGAAATTATTAATTTATTAATAAATAAACGGAATTATTTTTCTAGTGTTGAGCATCCAATAACTATTCTTTTTAAAGGAACAACTATTGAGCATGATTATATCAATAATTTCATTAAAGTTAATAATAATTCTAAAAAACATATGCATGCTATTTTTAGTATGATTATTTATACTTTTGATGAGGAATGTTTCATGAAATTTTTAAAGAAATTTTTAATATTAAATAATGATATTGAAATCTTTAAGTGTATTTCATTAATGAAATCAGAAGCGAAATTCATTAGTTCGTTTTCTTCATTGGAAGAAGAAGGGGTTGTTAGTTATCAAAAAGTTTTGAGTATGGTTGAAGATTTGCCGAATATCTCAAATTTTTCAAAGCATATTTCTTATTTAAAAGATTTAATCAATCAAACTAAAAAAAATAT
Source organism: Methanobrevibacter arboriphilus JCM 13429 = DSM 1125 (assembly GCF_002072215.1). Taxonomy (NCBI): domain Archaea; kingdom Methanobacteriati; phylum Methanobacteriota; class Methanobacteria; order Methanobacteriales; family Methanobacteriaceae; genus Methanobrevibacter; species Methanobrevibacter arboriphilus. Next base: position 5,149 of record NZ_JXMW01000010.1, on the reverse strand, counting down.
TAATCTTCTTAAAAAAGATGAATTTAAAGATGATTTTTTCTAATTCATAAAATTTTGTTTGGTTTTATCAGATGATTTCATAGTATGCATTTTTTTTAAAAGCTTTAGCAATATTAATGATATATATTTAAAATTTTTAGATATTTATTTATCTAACAACAAAAAATCATCAAAATCAATAAACGGACTTGGAGGGTTTTGAACCTTTGATCTTTAGATTATAATTGTTAAGTTTTTTTAAATTTTAGTTTTATATTTTAGTTTGTCTGAATTATATTTTTTTTATAGTATGAAGTTAATTGTTAGAATATTATTAGTGTTTTTTTAGGTTATAGTGTGGTTGTTAGTTGATTATTTTTTTTTGTTTTTGTAGGTGGGTTTTTTTTGAAAGATTTTTGTGTTTTTTTTGTAGCTTGCTGTATGCATCCAGATAAACACCAGATGCGTATGTTCCTGTGATGTTATTGGCTTGGTTTATTGGTATTGTTATCGCTGGATGCAGACAGAGCAACACCATAGTCTGTTCCTGTGATATCGTTAGGCTTTGGTTATATGTGGTATTTTTGCTGCTGTATGCAGACAGAGCAACACCATAGCCTGATGTTCCTGTGAATTGTTGTGTAATCTTGGTTATATGTGGTATTGTTATCGCTGTATGCACCCAGATAAACACCATAGTCTGTTCCTGTGGATTGTTGTATTGTTTTGGTTTATATATGGCGTTGTTGCTGCTGTATGCAGACAAATAAACACCTCGTGATGTTCCTGTGATGTTGTTGAGCTATTTTTTTGGGGTTTTTTCTTTTTTTATTAGTTGTTTTTTATTGTTTGGGTGGTTTGTTGTTCTTTGTTTGGTGTTTTGGTTGTTTTGGTTGTTTTTTGTTTTTTTATTAGTTGTTTTTTGCTTTGTAGATGTTATATTGTTCTTTGTTTTAGTGCTTTGTTTTATTTTTATTCTTTTTTATTATTATTAATCGTTTTTGTTCTTTTGTAGTGCTTTATCTTTGTTTTAGTTTCTTTGAATATTTTTTTATTTTATATATGGTGGTGCTTGATAACAGCTATTTTGTTTTTGAGGATATTGTAATTTTATTTTTTTTATTTTCGTTTTTTATATTCTGTGTGTTTATGTTGTTTAGCTGTTATTTTTCAGATTTTCTTATTATTTTTTTTATTTTATATTGTTTGTTTTTTTATTTTTACTTAATTTTATTGTTTATTTAGCTTTATTATATTATTATAATAGTTTTATATTGTTTTAAAGCTTTTATATTTGTTATATTTTAGTTTATGGTTTTTTATTTATTTTTTTTAGTTGTTATTTTTTTATTTTGTTGTTTATTCTTGTTTTTGCGTTATTCTTGTTTTTGCTTCTTTTTTTCTTTTTTAAACAGCTATTCTACTATTTTCACGGGGGGGGGGGGGTAGCTATTGTTTTTTTATTTTGGTGGGAGTAAGGTTTTTATAGTAGTTTTTTATATTTATTATAAAAAGAACAAAGTGAGTGTTCATTTTTTGAGTTTTTTATGTTAAATATTATTTGAGGTGAGAATTTATATGTTTAAAAATAATAATTTTTTTATTTCATTTTTACTGGTATTAGCTGTTTTATTTTTGTTTAGTTTGTCTAGTGTTAGTGCAGGTACTTATGATTTGAATTCGTCTAATACTACTGGTGATTTTCAAAATATAATTAATAATGATGCTGGGGATGAGTTGATTATTAACTTGGATGATGATGGTAATTATACTCTGGGTCAGATTAATGTGACTCGTAATGCTACTATTCAAGGTAAAAATCGTAATGTTAATATTTCTGGGTCTGGTGTTTTGTTTAATATCACAGCACCTAATGTTAGAATTGTTAATTTAACTATTACTGGTTTTAATACTTCTATAGTAGCTAATAGTAGTGATTTAACAGTTACTGGTAATAATATTATTACAACGAATGTTAGTATTAATATTAGTAGTTCTGGTGGTGATTTAAAGGGCATAGTTATTGAGGATAATGTTATTGTTTCTTATATAAGTAATTCTAATTATGGTGCTGTTTTTGTTAATGTTCCAGATGATAGTTTTGCTCTTGTTGTTGTTTCTTTTGTTAATAATAAGATATATCTTAATGGCACTAGTAATTATCCTAGTGGTGTTCGTGTTAATGCTCGTGGTTCTAGTAGTAATTTGACTTTTACTGGAAACAACATCACAGGAACATATAGCATTTCTCTGTATGGTGTTTATCTGGATGCATACTACAGTAACTACAACAATATAACCTTCACTGACAACAATATCACAGGAACATCATCTGGATCACGGGGTGTTAATCTGGGTGCATACAGCAGCAACAACACCAATATAACCTTCACCAACAACAACATCACAGGAACATATGGTGTTTATTATATAAACGACAACAATAAATACAACAATATAACCTTCACTGACAACAACATCAAAGAATTTTATCTGTATGCACCCAACTGCGACTACAACAATATAACCTTCACTGACAACAACATCACAGGATTTTATCTGGATGCATACAGCGGCAACTACAACAATATAACCTTCACTGACAACAACATCACAGAATTATCTCCTATGGGGGTAAACTACAACAACAACCTCAATATAGCCTTCGCTAACAACAGAATCACAGGAGGAGAGGGTACTAAATTGAATGTATACGGCAGCAACTACATTAATATAACCTTCACTGACAACTTCCTCGTCGGAGGAGCATCATTAAATTATGCTTTTTATCTGAATGCAGGGACTGGCAGTAACTACCTTAATATAATCGTCACTAAGAACAACATTATAGGAGGTGGATCATCAGTAGGTGCTGCTCGTGTGGATGTAACCAACGGCAACTACACCAATTTAACCTTTACTGACAACATCATCACAGGAGGATCATTCGGTCCTGTTCATCTGATTGCATCCGAAACCAGCAACGCAAATATAAACTTCACTGACAACATCATCACAGGATTAATTGCTGTTAGTATTGATGCATACAACACCAACAACTTAAATATAACCTGCACTGACAACAACATCACAGGAACAGACTATGGTGTTAATCTGCTTGCATACAGCAACAACAACTTAAATATATCCTTCGTCAATAACAACATCACTAGTGCTGGTTATGGTGTGTATTCTGATTGTTATACAGATAATCTTAATGGTGTTAGTTTTTTGAATAATACTATTAATTCTACTGGTGGGGATGGTTTTTATTTCTGTTCTTATCATTATGAGTTTCCTGTTAGTAATATTACTGATTTTATTATTCGTGGTAATAATATCATTGCTCATGGTGTTGGTTTGAATTTTGCTGATCTTAAGGTTGGTTCTCGTGTTAATGTTACTGTTGAATATAATAGGATTATTGCTCCTGTGGGTGTGAAGATCACTAATTTTAATGATAATAGTAGTTTTAATTTTAATTGGTGGGGTGTTAATAATATAACTGGTAAAGTTTTGGGTGTTGATACTCTTAATCATTATATTTTGAATATTACTAATACTACTAGTTTGGATGGTGTTCATCCTGGTGGTAATGTTAGTTTTATGTTGTTAGTTTTGAATACTACGCTTAGTAATGATGGTGTTGAATTTTTACCTGATTTTGTTGTTAATGGAACTTTTAATGGTGATAAGTTTAATAGTAGTCGTGATGATGGTTTTGTTTATAATGCAACAGCTACAACTGGCACTCAAACTTTAGCTGCTACTTTAGATAATGTAAATGATAATGTAGTTTTTAATGTCCAATTAGCTACTAATTCTACTATTATTGTTAATCCAGATCCTGTGAGTATTGGTAATAATGTTACTATTTCTGGTCAGTTGGATAATTTTACTGGTATAGCTAGTGTTAATGTTACTATTGATGGGATTACTCAAAGTGTGAGTGTTAATGGTACTGGTGGTTGGAGTTTTAATTACACAACTAACAAAACAGGTAATATAACAGTTATTGTTAGTTTTAGTGGTAATGAGAATTTCACTGCTTTTAGTAATAGTACTAGTTTTGAAGTTTTAAGGAATAGTACTAATTCTAGTATAGTTGTTGTTCCTTCTAGTGTTAATATTGGTGAGAATGTTACTATTTTTGGTCAGTTGGATAATTTTACTGGTATAGCTGGTGTTAATGTTACTGTTGATGGGATTATTCAAAGTGTGAGTGTTAATGTTACTGGTGGTTGGAGTTTTAATTATATAACTAACAAAACAGGTAATATTACTGTTATTGTTAGTTTTAGTGGTAATGAGAATTATACTAGTTTTATTAATAGTACTAGTTTTGAAGTTTTGAGGAATAGTACTAATTCTAGTATAGTTGTTGTTCCTTCTGGTGTTAATATTGGTGAGAATGTTACTATTTTTGGTCAGTTGGATAATTTTACTGGTATAGCTGGTGTTAATGTAACTGTTGATGGGATTACTCAAAGTGTGAGTGTTAATGGTACTGGTGGGTGGAATTTAACCTATTTAACTAATCGTACAGGAATTATTGCTGTGGCTGTTAGTTATAATGGTGATTTTGATGGTAATTATATAAGTTTCACTAATACCACAAGCTTTAATGTGCTGAAGAATAATACTAATTCTAGTATTGTTGTTTCTGGTGATTTTAAAGTGGGTGGAAATCTTACTATTGGTGGTGTTTTGGCTGATGATGATGGTAATTTTATTGGTAATGTTTCTGTTGCTGTTTTTATTGGTGGTGAAGTTTTTAATGTGACTACTGATCGTGTTGGTGCTTGGAGCTTTGTTTATATTCCTGTTCATTATGGTGAGTTTTTTGTTTTGGTTAATTGGGCCGGTGATGATAATTTCACTGGTTTTGTTAATAGCTCTAGTTTTAATGTTACTAAGTTAGCTAGTAATTCTAGTATTGTTATTCCAGGTAATGTTAAAGTTAATGAGACTATTGTGATTAGTGGTGTTGTTTTTGATAAGAATAAAGGTTCTTTAGGTAATATTCAAATTACTGTTACTGTTGATGGTAAGAATTATCATTTAACTACTGATTCTAGTGGTTTTTGGAGTTTGAAATATAAACCAACTCATACAGGCAAGACTAGTGTTAAAGTGGTTTTTAATGGAAACAGTGATTATTTTTGGTTTT
>NZ_JXMW01000009.1 GCF_002072215.1 Methanobrevibacter arboriphilus JCM 13429 = DSM 1125 | reverse complement strand
GTTATTGTTAGTTTTAGTGGTAATGAGAATTATACTAGTTTTATTAATAGTACTAGTTTTGAAGTTTTGAGGAATAGTACTAATTCTAGTATAGTTGTTGTTCCTTCTGGTGTTAATATTGGTGAGAATGTTACTATTTTTGGTCAGTTGGATAATTTTACTGGTATAGCTGGTGTTAATGTAACTGTTGATGGGATTACTCAAAGTGTGAGTGTTAATGGTACTGGTGGGTGGAATTTAACCTATTTAACTAATCGTACAGGAATTATTGCTGTGGCTGTTAGTTATAATGGTGATTTTGATGGTAATTATATAAGTTTCACTAATACCACAAGCTTTAATGTGCTGAAGAATAATACTAATTCTAGTATTGTTGTTTCTGGTGATTTTAAAGTGGGTGGAAATCTTACTATTGGTGGTGTTTTGGCTGATGATGATGGTAATTTTATTGGTAATGTTTCTGTTGCTGTTTTTATTGGTGGTGAAGTTTTTAATGTGACTACTGATCGTGTTGGTGCTTGGAGCTTTGTTTATATTCCTGTTCATTATGGTGAGTTTTTTGTTTTGGTTAATTGGGCCGGTGATGATAATTTCACTGGTTTTGTTAATAGCTCTAGTTTTAATGTTACTAAGTTAGCTAGTAATTCTAGTATTGTTATTCCAGGTAATGTTAAAGTTAATGAGACTATTGTGATTAGTGGTGTTGTTTTTGATAAGAATAAAGGTTCTTTAGGTAATATTCAAATTACTGTTACTGTTGATGGTAAGAATTATCATTTAACTACTGATTCTAGTGGTTTTTGGAGTTTGAAATATAAACCAACTCATACAGGCAAGACTAGTGTTAAAGTGGTTTTTAATGGAAACAGTGATTATTTTGGTTTTATTAATAGTTCTAGCTTTAATGTTTCCCTTAATAAGACTAATATTAAATTGCAGGCAGTTTCTAAGACTATTTTGTCTTTGGGTTCTGGTAAGAAGTTAGCTAGGTTTAAGTATAGTTTTAAGAATTTTGGTGATAAAGTAGGTTCTAAAACTTATAAATTTAAGATTAACAGTAGATATTCTCTTAAAACTCCTAAAACTACAAAGAATATTAAGTATTCTTATAATAAGAAAACCAGAATATTGAAGGTGGTTGTTAAGAATTTGGGCTCTGGTGTTGGTGTTATAAGCTATATTATAAAACGTAATAAGCCTGTTTATAATGGTCGAAACATTAGAGTTTCTAGATATACTTATACTAATTATCATCCAAGGAGTGTGTTTAAGGCTTATAGTGTTAAAGCTCTGAAATCACATAAAATAACTAAGATTAAGGTGACTAAAAACACATCTTATAAAAAGAAAGGTATTGCTGTTTATAGTGTTGCTAAAAATCTTAAAACAAATCAGAAAACTCAAACAATAGTTTACAGTAAGAAAAAAACTTAATATTCAAGTAACAAACAAAAAAATAAAGAAACTTATAATTAGTTTAAAATATTTTATTTACAGATGGAGACTTATTTTTTTCTCTCCTATTTTTACTTCTTTTTTTTTAAATTTTTAGATTTAATAAAATATAATCCAGTATATCGATTTATGAAATAACACTGATTTTAATTAAAAATCTTATTAAAAAGTATTAATTAACAATTTAGCTAATAAAATTATTATTATTATTTTTATTATTATTATTATTATTATTTTAAAATATTGAATCTAAAGTTAACATAATAAACCTAATAGGGTATTATCATATAATATTATTATATAGTATTATTATATAATATTATTATATTGTATTATTATATAGTATTATTATATAGTATTTTATTATTATCAAAATAAAATATAAAATTATTAGGGTGCTAGATTTTTAGGTTTCTGAGAGCTTTTGCATGCTCTCTGATTCGTTGTATCCTTGTTTTATGATGAGTCCTGTTAAAAGTACAAGCAGATAACTTGTTTTTGCCTATCTTTTATCATTATATAAAAAATTTATGTGAGGTACCATCCAAATTTATTGATGTTAATCATATAAAAAACAAGTTTTTAATTATTAAATTTAATATATTAAATTTAAAAGGATAAGATGATGTTTTTATATTATATGAATGTTTCAGATCTAAATTTTGAAGATTTAAAGAATTTTGTATCTGAGGATAGGTTGGAGTATTCAAAAAAATATTTTAATCAAAAAGACAGGATTTTATCTATTAGTGGAGAAGTGTTATTAAGGTATATTTTAAAAAAGATAAAAATTTATAATCCTATTATTGTTAATGATGATTATGGTAAACCTTTTTTAAAAAATTTTCCTAATATTTATTTTAATATTTCTCATTGTGGAGATTATGTCTTTTGTGGAGTATCAAATTATCCTATAGGTGTTGATATTGAATATATTCATGAAATAGATTTAAACATCGCTAAAACCCAATTTCATCCAAAAGAATATGAATATGTAAATAATAGTAATGATAAAATTGAATCTTTTTTTGAGATATGGGTTTTAAAAGAAAGTTATCTTAAGATGAAAGGAATAGGGCTTAGCTTAGATTTAAAATCATTTTATATTAATATTGATGAAGATAAAGATAATATTAAATTATTGAAGTTTTTCAATGATGATGATTATTTAGATAATTTAGAAGGAAATAATAAGTCTTCAAATAAAACTAAGAGTTTTTTTAATGAAACTAATAATAAAATAAAAATTTTCAATGAATTACAAAATATTGATAAAATAGAATCTATTGATGAAATAATATTTAAATCATGGAATCTTTTAGATTCTAAAAAGAATGTTTATAAATTAGGGGTATGTTCATTAGAAAAAATCGATGAATTAAATTTAATAGACTTTAAGGAAATTTATAAATATTTGGAGTAGTATAATGCAGTTTTTTAACCTATCAAATGCTCAAAAAAGAACTATAGTAACTGAAATTGGAGAATCGGGAAATGACTCTTATGTTCTCTCATTTAAATACGAATTCCCTATTGAAGATGAAAAATATGTGAAAATAGCATTATCAGACATAATAAGAAAAAAACTCAATTTAAAAATTAAAAAGGATAATCAAATGGAGTTTTTTCAATATTTTTCACAATTAGATGCCGAAATTGATAACCAACTATTTTATTATTATGATATGTCCATTGAAAAGGAAGATGAAATTAAGGAGTTTATATATCAATTTACAAAAACTGGATTTGAAGAAATCTTTGATTCTCCTCTCTATAGATTTGTTGTATTGAAAACTAGAAAAAATATCATAGTTTTAGGAAACGTACATCATATTTTAATGGATGGTACATCTATAAACATTCTTATAAAAAATCTTAAAAGCTATGTTAATAAATTAAAAAACAACCAACCTTATGAAACAACTCCCCTTTCTTATGAAAATTATGTTAAGAAAGAAGAAAAATATCTATCTACTAAAAAATCTAAAGAAGATGAAGAGTATTGGATTGATAGTCTAAAAAACTATTCTAGTAACTATTTTACACTAGATAATCTTAATGTTTCAAAACACGAGATATTATTAGAAGAAAATACTATAAATAAATTAAAAAAAATATCCAGAATAGAAAATGATAATATTTCTCCATTTTTATTAGCATTATCTATACTATCTTTATATTTTTTTAAAAGTTCAAAATCAAAAGATTTAGTTTGGAATACTCCTTATCATGGTAGAGATTTTGGAGAAGATATACATAATATGTTAGGTATGTTTGTAAATATGATGCCTTTAAGATTAAAATATAAAGGTGAACTAACATTTAAAGATTATGTACTATATGTAAAATCTGTTTTAAAAAAAGGTTTAACTCATGGAAAATTGTCCTTTAATCTTTATACTCAAAAACTACAAAAAATAGGAATTAATCCTGCTATGTTATCAATGTTTTCCATTGTTTCAAATTCTTCTGATTCTGGAGTAGAATATATTTGGGAAAATGAAGAAAGTGAATTTCCATTACATATTCGAGTTAATTCATCTCTTAATGATAAAAATGGTTTACAATCTTTGTTTTTAGAATTTAATAATGATTGTTATTCTCATGAAGCAATCATGGATATTTTAAATGGTATTAAAGACTTAATAAATGAAATTGCAGATAATCCTAATGAAGAATGTGATAATTTTAAAGTCTTTCAAAGCAAGTTTTTCAAAGCAGAGCAATATTTTAAGAATATCGCTAAAAAATCTGATGGTGAAACATTTATTTCACCTGATATTCAGGTTAAAAAAGAAAATAAAAAGTTTAAAGAGAAAGAAATCTCACTAAATATGAATGTTATAAACAATTTTTCTAAAAAGATGAAAATTTCTCCAAACTCATTATTTTTAACTTCTACATTATTTACATTAAATAGGTTTGTTTTTAATAGAAATATTTTAATTTCTAGAACTACAGAATCTAATGGGAAATTAATAGATTATCCTTTTGGTTTATTTATGGAAAGTGATAAAACAGTTAAAGAAATGTTAATTGAAGTTGAAAATGAACTGATTAAAAGTGAAGAATATAAATTCTTTCCATATGATAAAATATTAGGGGATAATATAGTTTGCCCAGATTTCAAATATTATTTTGAAAATAAAGATTATAGCTCTAAAAATAATTACTTAGGGAATAATAATGAAATTAATAGTGATGAAATTAATAGTGGTGAAATTAATAGTGGTGAAATTAATATTAATGAAATTAATGATAAAATTAATAACTCTTCTAATAAAGCATATTTATTTATTAAGTCAATTGATGATGAATACAGAATCTCATTATATTATAACTCTGTGATTTACACGGAAAAACTAATGGAAACATTTATAAAAAGTATTGAGATTATTTTAAAGAAATTTATCAATGATCAAAATGAAAAAATAGGTAATATATCCATTTTATCAGATAAAGACACAAAAAAAGAGAATAAAAGACAGGAAGATTTTGAAGAAAACATTGTTGATGAACCATTATTGAATAAAGCTTTTGAAAATACTGTGAAGAATAATAATGATAAAATTGCACTTATTGCTTCTGATGGTGAATTTACATATGATAAATTAAATAGGAAAGCTAATCGTATAGCTAATGCATTGATAAAAAGGGGAGTTGGGATAGAAGATAAAATAATGTTCATGATGAATAGGGATAGTAATTTAATAGCTACTGTAATAGGTATTGTAAAATCAGGAGCTACTTTTATTCCTATAGATCCAGAATATCCTGAAGATAGAATAGAGAATATTTTAAATGATAGTACTTCTAAATACATTGTAACTAATGAAAATACTAATAAAGAAAATAATGATCAAAATAATAATAAATATTTAAAAAATCAAATTAGTATAAATGAACTTTTAAAAGAAACTGATGAGAGAAATCCAAACCCTAACATTAATGAAAATAATTTAGCCTATATCATATATACTTCAGGATCAACAGGAATTCCTAAGGGGGTAATGTTAACACATAAAGGTATTACGAATTATATATCGAATGATCCTCAAAATATTCCTATAAATTCTATTTTTAATAAATCAACAAAATTTTTATCATTAACTACTGTATCATTCATTGTATTTTTAAGAGAAATATTCGCAACAATGATCAATGGAGTCACTGTTGTTTTTGCAAATGAAGAAGAATCCATTAATCCATTAAGACTTATTGCATTGATTAATAATACAAATCCAGATGCTTTTGGATCTACACCTTCTAGAATGTTACAATATCTTGAAATTGAAAAGATAAGAAATATAATGAAAAATTTCAAAGTAATTATAGTCGGTGGGGAGATGTTTCCATCACAACTGTATAATACTCTTAAAAATTGTACTGATGCTGAAATATACAACTCCTATGGGCCAACTGAGATTACAATTGCATCACATGGAAAATTAATGGAGAATGAAAATGTTTCTGAAGGGAAAACTCTTTTAAATGTTATTGATAGTATTAGGGATATTGACGGTAATCCTTTACCTCCAGGAGTTGTTGGGGAAGTTTATATTGGAGGTTCTGGAGTTGCAAGAGGATATTTAAATAATGAAAAGTTAACCGAAGAAAAATTTTTAGAATTTTCTGAAACTTCATACTATAAAACAGGAGATTTGGGTAAAAAAGATGAATTTGGAGAGTTATATGTTTCAGGAAGGGTAGATAGTCAAGTCAAAGTTAGGGGACTTAGAATTGAAGTTGGAGAGATAGAATCAGTTATCTCTAAAAATTCTAATATAAACTCTTTAGTAGTATGTGTTAAGAATGTAGATTCTGAAGAACATCTATGTGCATATTATACAAGTAAAAAAGAAATAGATATAAGTGAATTAAGAACTATAACTGTCGATAAATTGCCAAAATATATGGTTCCATCTTATTTTATTCAATTAGAAAATTTTCCAATGACTCCAAATGGTAAAATAGATATTAAAAATTTACCCTTACCAGAAGAATCTGATTATGGGGTTGAAGATTTTGTAAATCCAGAAAATGAATTGGAAGAATCTATTTTTAATATTTGTTCAGATATTATGGGAAAAGCTAATTTTGGTGTTACAAATGATTTGTTTCAGATTGGTTTTACTTCTCTTTCTATTATTAAATTAATATCTAAAATTTCTGATGATTATGGTGTTGAACTTAATTTAGTAAGTATAATGAGAGAAGGGACAATTAGAAAAATATCTCAAGAAATTTTAAAAGCATCTCCTAGTGAAGAACTAATTCTTAAAGATGATGAAATATATTCTTTGACTCAAAATCAGTTAGGTGTTTATTTTGATTTTATTAAAAATCCAAATAATCTAATTTATAATATGCCAAAATGTATTCGATTAAATAAAAATAAGGATAGATTTGATTTATCTAATACTAATACTAATTTTAAAGATTCTAATTTAAATAATATTAGTCGATTTAGTTCTAACTTAGCTAATTCTGCTGATACTAAATATATTAATACTAAAAATGTTGATAGTAAATATATTGATACTAATAATATTGATACTAAAGATATTGATACTAAAAATGTTGATAGTAAATATATTGATACTAATAATATTGATACTAAAGATATTGATACTAATGATTCATATATAAATGCTTTAAAACTAAAAAATGTGATTTTAAAAACTATTGATAAACATTCTTATATGAAAACTCACCTTTATCTTAATAATGGAAAGATATACCAAAGAAAGAATGAAAATTTAAAAGTTGATATTGAAATTCATAAAGGAACTGTAGATAAAAAGATTAAAAAGAATTTTATAAAACCATTTGATTTATTTAAAGGTCCTTTATTTAGATTTAAAATATATGAGGATGATGAGGAAGTTTTTTTACTTTGGGATTGTCATCATATAATTTCTGATGGATTTTCAACAATACTTTTCCTTAAAGATTTAGCTAAATTATATGAAGGAAAAAATGTTGAAATAGAAAAATATACTGGATTCGATTTGGCTTTAGAAGAATCTGAAATTGAAAAAACAAATTTATATAATGAAGCAGAAGACTATTTTGAAAATAGGATGTGTGATTTTGAGGGTGAAACAGGACTTACACCAGATATTAATGGAAAAGAAAATGATGGTTTATTGAAAGAAAAGTCTTTTAATTTGAATAAAAATACAGTTGAAACATTTTGTAAAAATAATTCGATTACTCCTAATATCTTTTTCATGGGAGTTCTATTATTTAGTTTAAGTAAATATTCTTATAACAAAGATATTTTGATATCTAGTATTTCGAATGGTAGAAGTAAGATAAAATATCAAAAAACATTTGCTATGATGGTTAAAACATTAGCAATAGTATCTAATATTGATAGTGAAAAAACTGTAATTGAATTTATGAAAATTCTCGAAGATGAGTTTTTAAATGTTATAAATTACGAATCATATCCATTTACAAAGATTTCTGATAAATATGGAATATATCCCGATATATTATATGCATATCAAGCAGGACTAGTTGAAAATATAAACATCAATGGCTATGGAATGGATTTAGAGATATTAGACATAGAAAAACCTAAATTTAAATTATCATTTATAATTGAAGATGGATTTAATGAAGATAATCTCAATGAAGATATAGTTAATGAAAATAAACTTAATGAAGATATACTTAATGAAGATAATCTCAATGAAGATATGCTTAATGAAGATAAAAATGTTGAATTAGTTAAAAAGGATGGAAATGAAACTAATTTTTATGAAGATCAATTTAGAATAGTTTTAAAATATAATAATGCATTGTATAGTGAAGATCTTACTAATGGATTTAATAAGAGTTTATCTATTATTATAAAAAAATTTATTGAGAACCCTAATAATTATCTTAAAAATATATCTATTTTATCTGAAAAAGAACAGATAGACATAGAAAATGAAGAAAAGAATTTTAAATTAAAACCTGTAAAAGAACAGCTATTAAATATAATTTTCCAAAATATAGCTGAGGAAAATAAGGATAAAATAGCCTTAATTGCAGAAGATGGGGAATTGAGTTATGATGAATTAAATAGGAAATCTAATAGAATAGCTAATGCTTTAATAAAATTAGGTGTTAAAGCTGAAGATAAAATAATGTTTATGCTAAAAAGAGATAGTAATTTAATAGCTACTATACTAGGAATAATAAAATCAGGTGCAGGATTTATCCCTATAGATCCAGAATATCCTGATGATAGGATAAAACATGTTTTAAATGATAGTGAATCAAAATACATCATAACAAAAGAGGATTTACCAAATAAGTTAAATATCGATGATCTTTTAAAAGAAAATGATGAGAGAAATCCAAATCCTATTTTAAATCCAAAAAACTTAGCTTATAGTATTTATACTTCTGGTTCTACAGGAAAACCAAAAGGAGTAATCTTAACCCATGAAAATATAGCTAATTATATATTTCCTAATAAAGAAAATTGTTTTGTCTATTCCTTAAATAAAATGTCTACTCGAATGCTTTCTATAACTACTGTTGCTTTCGATGTATTTTTACATGAGGTTTTTGTAACTTTAATGAATGGATTGACTTTAGTTTTTGCTAATGATGAAGAGTCTAAAAATCCTTTAGAACTTGCTAAACTATTTGAAAAATCTGGAGCTGATTCTTTTAGTGCAACGCCTTCTAGGATGCTACAATATTTAGAGTTTGATATGATTAAAAAGTCAATTTCCCAGTGTAAAATTATAAGTCTTGCTGGTGAAAATTATCCTTTAAATTTACATAAAATAATCAAAATGTATAGTGATGCAGAGATATACAATGTTTATGGACCAACTGAAACAACTATTTCTTGTAATACAAAATGTGTTGATAATGAGGATATTACTGTTGGAAAACCACTATTTAATGTTATAGAATCTGTTATGGATATAGATGGAAATCCATTACCTTCCGGAATTGTTGGAGAGTTATATGTGGGTGGTGCTGGAGTAGCTAGAGGTTATTGGAATAGAAAAGAATTAACAGATGAGAGATTTATATATAGAAATAATATTCGATATTATAGAACAGGAGACTTTGCAAAGAAAAAGGATAATGGAGAATATTATATTTTAGGAAGAATGGATAATCAAATAAAACTTAGAGGACTTAGGATTGAAATTGGTGAGATAGAAAATGTTATATCCGATTATGAAGGAATAAAACGAGTCATTGTTTTAGTTAAAAAAATCCAATCTCAAGAACATTTATGTGCATACTTTATTAGTGATAAACCTATTGATGTTAAAAGTTTAAAATCTCATTTGAAAAATAAATTGACACCTTATATGATTCCAAGTATATATGTGGAGTTAGATGAATTTCCACAAACTCCTAATGGAAAAATAGACACAAAATCTCTTCCAGAACCATTATTAAAAGAAAAAAAATATATTGCTGCAAAAAATAAAGATGAAAAATTCTTTGCAGATGTTTTTGCAAATGTATTAGGGATAAATAAAGTAGGAGCAACAGATAATTTCTTTGATTTAGGTGGAACTTCTCTTTTAGCAACAAAAGTCATGGTTGAATCAGTAAATGCAGGTTATAACATATCTTATGGAGACATATTCACATACCAAACACCAGAGAATATTGCTAGGGTATTACTAGAAAAAGAAAAAACTTTAAATCAACCAAAAGAGAGTTTATTACAGGTAGAAACAGAGGATTCGTTAGTAAATAATCAAAAAAGATCCCAAACATTGAATAAACAAAGAAATGATTTAAATATTGGAGATATTGATAACCTTGATTCAGATTTTAACAAATATTCAACTAAAAGATTCAATGATATATTAAAAAAACAAAACCTAGAACAGTTTAAAACACAATCTAAACAAGATTTAGGAAATGTATTATTAACTGGAACAACTGGATTTTTGGGTATGCATTTATTACATGAATTTATAAAAAATGAAAATGGAAAGATATATTGTATGCTTAGAAAAGGAAGGCATACAGATGTTGAAAAAAGGTTAAAGTCATTATTATTTTATTATTTTGATAATAGTTATGATGAATTGTTTAATTCAAAGATTCATGTTATTGAAGGAGATGTTACAAATATTGATGATTTTAAAAAAGCATCTTCATTTTCAATTGATACTGTTGTAAATAGTGCTGCTAATGTTAAACATTATGCTTCTGGAACACAAATTGAAGATGTTAATGTAGGGGGGGTAAAGAACGCTGTTAAATTTTCAAAAGAGAATAATTGTAATTTAGTACATATATCAACGGTAAGTGTTGTTGGAGAAAGTGTAAATAATATTCCTCCTAAGGATATATATTTTGAAGAGGATATGTTATATATTGGGCAAAATTTAGAACATAAATATATTAATAGTAAATTTAAAGCAGAAACTATTATTTTAGATGCTGTATTAAATGGTGAGATAAATGCTAAAATTATGCGTCTTGGTAATCTTATGGCTAGAGAACAAGATCAAGAATTCCAAATTAATTTTGATACAAATGCATTTATCAATCGTTTGAAATCTTATAGTATAATTAAAAGAATTCCTTATAATATGATGAATTTAAGAGTAGATATTACTGCAATTGATATTACTGCAAAAGCTATCATGCTTCTTTCAAAGGCTCCTAAAGAATATTTAGTTTTCCACCCATTTAATAATCATTATATCTATATTTCTGACATTATAGCAATTATGAATGAACTTGGACTTAATATTAAAGGATCTAATCAAAAAGAGTTTAATGAAGCTCTTCAAGAAACAATGAAAGATGAATCTAATGCAATTAAAATTTCTGGTTTTATAGCATCTATGAATAAGGGAGAGAATAGAAGTTTCATATCCTCTAAAAATGATTATACAATGGAAATACTTTATCATTTAGGGTTTAAATGGCCATTAATTACTAATGAATATCTATCAACATTTATAAAATACTTAATTGACTTAGATTTTTTTGATTATTAATAATAAAGTAATATAAAGATTTATAACTGAAAAAATTTAATCTATTTATAAAATTAATATTATAATAAGGTGGATTAATGTTTGAAAGAAATTACAATATAATATCAGCAAAATATAAGAAATTTTTATTACCCACCGTAATTTTATCAATGGCTATGTATATGAGTATTATCATAGATGGAATAATCGTTGGTAACTTAATTGGACCTAATGCTCTTGCAGCTATTGCATTACTTATACCAATAACTGGCCTTTTTAGTACTATATATTGGACTTTTGGTATTGGAGGTTCAGTATTATCAGCAATAGCAAAAGCTGAGAGAAATGAAATGAAATCTAGAATATATTTCTCGTTATCTATTATTTCTCTATTGGTTATTGGCCTAGTAATAGCTATTCTTGGTTTTTTTTATATTGGTGAAATATCTAAGGTTTTTTCAAATAGTGAGATTCTTCTTCCATTTGTAATAGATTATGGGCGCATATTGTTTATGAGTGCTCCTTTATTATTCATTGCTTTAGGAATTAGTTATTTTATGCGAGCAGAGGATAAGCCTCATCTTGCTACTGCTGTTTTAATATCTTCTAATTTTGTAAATATAATTATGGATATTGTATATATTAAATTTTTTAATTTAGGAATTGGTGGTGCTGCTCTAGCTACAGTAACTGGATATTTAGTTGGAATGATATTTATTGTTAAATATTTAATATCAAAGGATAGAGAAACTAGATTTACAAACATATTTAAATCTAAAATAAAAAATCTAAAAGAAATAATCTTCTCAGGATTTCCTCCAGCATCAGGACAACTATTTATATTATTAAAAACATTTTTCATCAATATCATTATACTATCTACAATTGGAGAAGCTGGAACTGTTGCATTTGCTATATGCTTTGATTGTTTAATTATAGCATCTATACCTATTATTGGTGTTTGCCAAACAATGTCTCCTATTGTTTCTGTTTTTTATAGTGAAAAAGACTTTAATGGTGTGAAATTTATAATGAGGAAATCATTTAAAATAGCTATATTTTCATGTGTTTTATTGACTATATTTCTTATATTATTCCCTAACATTATTCTAGACATATTTGGAGTTACTGGAATAAATAATATTATTGTTGGAGAAGAAGCTATTAGGATATTTTCATTGAGTTTTATTGGAACAAGTATAACCTTTTTAATGTTATTTTATACCCAAGCTATTCAGAAAAAACTCATTTCTTTCATAATTTCAATATCTCAAGGGTTAATAATATTAGTTCCTTCAGCATATATTCTTTCAAATTTAATTGGAGGTTCAGGAATATGGATTTCTTTTTTAATAGCTGAAATAGGAACTATAATTATAATTTATTTAATTACAATTATAATATCAAAAAAATCAAAAGGAAAATATTCTGGAATCTTGATGCTTCCAAAAAACAAGGAAGGGTCTGTATTGGATGTAACCATTAAATCTTCTGTTGATGATGCACTTGGGCTTTCAGAAAAATTAATTAAATTTGCAGAAGAAAATGGTGTTGATAAAAAAACATCTATATATGTTGGAATTGCAATTGAAGAGATGGTAGTTAATACAATAAAGTATAATTTGGATAGTATTGATTATATTGATGTTTTATCAGAGATAGATGAAAATGAAATAAGGATTTCCTTTAAAGATTCTGGAATTGAATATGACCCAACAAAAGATGTTATAACTGAAGAAAGTGATTTTGAAAATATTCATGTTCTTAAAAAAATAGCTAATGAAATCAGTTATGCTAGACTTATTGGATTAAATAGTACAATAATAACTATAAAACGATAAAATTAAAATAATAAAATTAAATTGATAAAATTAAAATGATAAAAATGAAGGATATAATATTTAAATTATAATATTTATTTATATTAGTTTTTCTTGATTTTAATTAGAGAATTATATTGTATAGATTAATGAGGATTATATAATATAAAAAAATATAATAATATTAATAAATAATATATTACTAATAAATAATAAATTACTAATAATGATAAAAAGTACTGATAAATAATACATTGTAGTAATAAAGGATGTATTTACTAATGAACGATACATAGTAGTAGTAGTAGTAGTAGTAAATGATACACAGTGAAAAATTAAGAGATGATCTAATGATTATAGATAAAGAATTTGATGGAAATTGTTTGAGAATAATGTTAAAAGGTAGGTTAGACACTAATAGTGCTCCAATATTAGAAAAAAGTCTAACTGATGATTTTCAAAATATTAATAGCTTAGTTCTTGATTTTGAAGAATTAATGTATATTTCAAGCGCAGGGCTTCGTGTTATTATATTAATAAATAAAAGGATACCTGATGATTGTGAAATGTCAATAGAAAATGTTAATGATATAATAATGGAAGTATTTGATACAACAGGGTTTAGCA
This sequence comes from Methanobrevibacter arboriphilus JCM 13429 = DSM 1125, assembly GCF_002072215.1. Taxonomy (NCBI): domain Archaea; kingdom Methanobacteriati; phylum Methanobacteriota; class Methanobacteria; order Methanobacteriales; family Methanobacteriaceae; genus Methanobrevibacter; species Methanobrevibacter arboriphilus. The sequence goes on along the minus strand of NZ_JXMW01000009.1, from coordinate 4,896 downwards.
ATGTTTTAAGTATTAATTAATAATATATATGAAAAAATAATGAGTTATTTTTATTAAATAGATAATATTATTTTTATTAAATTGATAATATTATTTTTATTAGATGTATAATATTATTTTTATTAAATTGATAATATTATTTTTATTAGATGGATAATGTTATTTTTATTAAATTGATAATCTATTGTTTTTATTGAGGAATATCAAAAACAGTAAATAATACAATTAGATAAAGGGACAATTAAATAAAGGGTTAAAAAATGAAACAAATTATAGTTTGCAATAATAAACAGCAATTATATGATGTTTTGAATTTTGTTAAAAAAAATTTAGATCCCTATAAAGTTTCAAAAAAATTTCAAATGCAATTAGAGCTTTCCATTGAAGAGATATTCATAAATATAGTTAATCATGCTTATGAAACACATGCTAATGAAAGAAAAATCTTAATTAATTCTTATATTGAAACAGATCCTTTAAAAATTGCTTTAGAATTTTTAGATGAAGGCACTCCTTATAATCCATTAGAAAATCATGATCCCAATATATCACTTCCTTTAGAAGAAAGGAGTATTGGTGGTTTAGGAATATATCTTGCAAAAAAAAATGTTGATAGTATTGATTATAAATACAAAGATGAAAAGAATATCCTCACAATTAAGAAAAATATTGAATAGTAGTTGATTAAGGAAAATGGAGGGCTAACTATAGAATTAGAAATCAAAAACTTAGATAGTATAAAATCAAAATTAATAGTTTTGATTTTTTGCTCTTTAATCTATATATTAATCGCAGTTCCTTTTCGTTATTTTTTTCCAATACTTCATGTATCAGAACTTAGGCCAGCTAGTGCATTACCTCCAGTATTTGGTATGCTATTTGGTCCTTGGGGAGCTTTAGGTGCAGCTATAGGTAATATGGTTGCAGATATAATTGCAGGTTATCCTCCAGAAATATATATTTTAGGATTCATTGCACAGTTTTTTTATGGTTATATTTCTTATAAACTATGGTATGGCTTAAAAATTACAGATAAAATTACTCCACCAAGAATAAATAATGTTAAAAGCTTAATAAAATTCATTATAGTAATTTTCATAGCAAGTACTGTTATGTCAATATTACTAGGATTATTATTAGAGTCTCTAAATATTGTAAATATTGCTTCTCCAAGTACTTTAATGTTTGAATTTAATAATTTTGATTTTTCAATGATATTAGGAGTTTTAATAATTAACTTAGCTAATTTTTATAATATTAAAATGTATAAACCAAAAAAATCTAAGAAAACCTATTTTTCTCCAATATTATTTGATATTTCGCTGATTTTAGCTACTATAATAGGAATTAGTTATGCTATATATTCTTTATTTATGCCTCCTATTTCAAACAATTATATTATTACTCTAATTGTTTATATCTTAATTTTCATATATTTACTAAGGCCAATTACTGAAAAAATAGAAAATAAAGCTTCTTTTATTAAAATTTCATTAACAGAAACTATAATATCCTTTTTTTTAATAATAGGGGCTATTATGGCTATTATTACAGGAATTGTAGCTTTTTATACAGATCCTGCATCATTTGCAAATACTTCTGAATTTTGGGGAATAATTTATGTTAATATATCGGTTGTATTAATTATATTCTACATAATGTCAGTTCTATTTTTATGGTATATAGAGAAAAATATTACAACGCCTATAGAATCTATATCAGAAATTACTGATGATTATACAAATGATGATGATAATATTGAGAATAGTGAAAAAATAATTTCTAATATTAAAAAGTTTACTGAAGATAAGGGTGAAATAGGAATATTAGCTAATTCTCTTGAAAAAATGATTATAAATTTAGAAATTTATATGGAAAAATTAAGAAAAGCAACATCAGAGAAGGAAAGAATCAACACAGAATTAGATATAGCTAAAAAGATTCAAGAGTCTATATTACCAAATAAATTTCCAGCATTTCCTAATAAAACAGAATTTGATGTGTATGCTATGTCTAAACCTGCTGAAAAAGTAGGGGGAGATTTTTATGATTTTTTCTTAATTGATGAAAATCATCTGGCAATTGTAATAGCTGATGTTTCTGATAAAGGAATTCCTGCTGCATTATTTATGATGATTGCTAAAACATTAATTAAAAGTAATCTTTTAAATGAAAATACTCCAGATGAAGCATTTTTCAATGCTAACAATCAATTATGTGAAGATAATGATCAAAAGATGTTTGTAACAGCATGGATGGGTGTTTTAGAAATAGATACTGGTAAATTTACTTTTGTGAATGCAGGACATAATCCTCCAATATTAAAAAATAATGAAAAATCTGCTTGGCTCAAGTCTAATCCGAGATTCGTTTTAGGGGGTATAAAAGACATAAAATATTTCCAAAATGAGATTACTCTAAAACCAGGAGATCGACTATTATTATATACTGATGGTGTTACTGAAGCTATTAATAATAAAGAAGAATTTTTTGGAGAAAAACGTTTAATTGAAACTTTTGATAAAAAAGGAGATTCTCAAATTAAAGAAGTTCTTGATTCAATTAAGGATGATATAGATTTGTTTGTTGGAGACTTAGACCAGTTTGATGATATTACTATGCTGATACTAGAGTATAAAAAGGAGTAATTATTTAAGTAAGCTATGGAATATAATTAAAATTAGTATTAGTTCTTTTAAAAAAATGGAGTGAGATTCATTTTTATTTAATGAATCTCAAAGCCCAACACCTATTACTTATATTTAATATTATATTATTTAAATTTTTTCATTTTTATTACTAATCTATATTATAGTAATATTTATATATTTTTTATTACATATTTATATTTTTGTATTACTAAGCTCCTAAGTTGTTGATCTTTGTAGAAGTCCGAAACCTAATGGCTTCTCTTCTATATAAAAATAAGGGAGGTGGTAGTATGTCTGATAATTTTAAAGCATTTTTACTTGATATTTTAATTATATTAATTATTTCCATCACAACCTCCTTATTAAACTATTTAGTTATATGGAGGTCTTGGAGCTTAGTATATCCTACTTTTCATTCAATTTTTTATTAAATAGTAGGTTATTATTGAAATAGTTAACCTATTTTTTATTAATTATTATTTTTTTATTAAACTATTATTTTTATTAATTATTATTTTTTTACTAGTTATTATTTTTAATATTTTTTGTTCTAATTTCTATTATCTATTTTTACTTCTTTATTTTTAATTATAGTTTATAAAAGTAATTTTTATTAATAAGTTCTAACAAAATCTTATTTGTATTATTTTCAAAAAAGAAAAAATAGGCTTATTATGAATGTTAATCAAATGAATATTAATGAAGATATGAAAATTATCGATATTATTGATGAATTTTCTGCATCTGGTGTATTAGGTGCTGGTAGAGTTGGAAGGTCTTGTGAACTTTTAGCTAATATGATTTCTCAGGATGATATGAAGGTTTTTTTAAGTGTAGCTGGACCTCTTGTTCCTGGAGGTCTTCGTAATGTTATTTCTACTATGATTAAAAGAGGTCATATTGATGTTTTAATAACAAGTGGAGCTAATATAACTCATGATCTTTTAGAATCTTTTGGTGGATCTCATTATCGTGAATATGGTTTTGATGATGAAAAATTAAATGAAGCTGGAATGGGTAGAATTGGAGATGTTTATACTAAATCTGATGATTTTGAAGTTTTTGAAAAAGAAATAATCACTTTTTTTGATAAAATAACTAAATCTATTGCTAAAAAAAATTTTAACGATCCAAAATCTTGTGATAAACATAATATAATTTCTATTAAGGATTTCTTGTATGAAATAGGACTTTTAATTGAAGATGAAAATTCTATTCTTAAAGTAGCTGCTGAAAACAATGTTCCTATTTTTGCACCAGGATTAATTGACAGTATGTTTGGTTTACAATTATGGATGTTTACTCAAGAAAATAATCTTGTTATAGATGCTATTGCCGATATGCATGATCTTTCGGATATTGTCTTTGATTCAGATGCTGTTGGGGCTGTAATTCTTGGAGGAGGACTTCCTAAGCATTATTGTTTAGCATCTAATCTTTTAAAAGGAGGTGTTGATGCAGCTATTCAAATTACAATGGATCGTAGTGAAACTGGAAGTTTAAGTGGAGCACCTCTTGAAGAAGCTAAATCTTGGTCAAAAGCTAAATGTGGCTCAAATTTAGTTTCGGTTATTGGTGATGTAACTATTATATTCCCTTTAATTTATGCTGCTGCATTGAATAAAATTAATAAATAAAAATATTTTAATATAATTTGTTTTAAAATATTTTTAAGTATTTATTTTAAAATACTTTTAAGAATATTTTTAAGTATTTCTTTTAAGAATATTTTTAAGTTTATTAAATTTTAAATCTCATTTTGAATATGTATATTTATAAATATCAATAATTTTTATTATAAGTTATTGCATTGGTTTTTTGATAATCTTTACTAATGGTTTGATTGGAAGTTAACTTTATATATAATAAGGTAGATATGATTATTATTCCTTATAAAATGTTTTTTCATTAGAATTTTATATTATTTAATACATTTTTTATTAGTGAAAGAATTATGATTGGATTTATAATATTATAATTTACTTTTTATTGATTATGTGGAAAATGTCTTTTTTAAAGAGTTTTCATATGATAATATAAAAGAGATCATTCACTTTTATAAAATTCAATTTTATAGTTAAAATTTTATAGTTAATAAGTGGTATTAATCAATAAATAATTAGCATTTTAAGGGATATTAGTTTATATTTAAATTCTATCCTCTAATGATGGAGAATATGATTATATTATGATATAGTAAATAATATTCTTTTAATAATCAAATAATATTTTTATTATTAAAATA